>JBKKAS010000393.1:0-2980 GCA_046714595.1 Pyrinomonadaceae bacterium
CGAAACGAGCCGGTATCATCGCTTTCGTCTTCTTTCTAGGAAAAGGTCTGGTCTGGCTCGGTCTCGCTGCCGCCGGCGCGTATTACGCCCTCAACTAAGTTCCTATTGGTTTGGCTTCTCTTCCGGAACGGGTTCAGTGTCTTCATCGACAATGATCACTTCAGTTCCATATTTCTGATAGTTCCTGAACCTGATCACGTTGCGGCTTTCGAACCGCTTATCTCCACTTCGCACGATCCCCCGAAAATCCGAGATTATTGGCAGTAAATATTTTTCACCTGATATCTCGACCATGTCATAGTCGATCGTTTTCGTCACAGCTTTTACCGGAAACGTTGCCGCGATATCCGTTAGCTGATATTCGATCCGCAGTACGCGAAATGTTTCCCGATCGATCCAGATCCTCCCCTTCTCGCCTGCGGGCGAACTTTGGTAGATAGGCCCTTTAAGTCCGACGCCGCCGCCCTTGTTATTCTCGATGTTGATCACGTACTCGTACACCAGTGTTCGGCGCCCACGGACCACGTCGGTAGTGAGGATATCGAAGTGCGTCTTACTTTCCGCTTTAAAAATTTTAGCGAGGTCTTCAACAAACTCTCCACCGGACGTCGCTCCATCCAGTCCGTTATAGTTACCCGCTTGAACCGGATTGACGACCGGAGCACCATTTTTGGCAAGCACTCGGTATTGCTCGCCCTTTTCCGTACTGAAGCTCACAGCGATCACAAGATTGTCATACGGCCTCCAGTTGCCCGTACCGGCGTATGCTTCAGACCGAGTGATCAATTGCTTTACAACAAAGTCCGGCATCTCGTCTACGACTTCGAGCGCCTTGGCTCGGGCCTTATCGATAAAGCCGGCCGTTTCTCCCGCGGAGGGAAGCTTCGAAGCCTCCGGGTTCTGGCGGCGTCTGTCCGCTTCTTCCAGCGCCCGCTTTAACTCGTCGTCATTGCCGCCCTTTGAACGCGTAAGTCCGCGAACCCCGTCAGTTAAAACAAAAGCGATCCCACGACGACGCAGGGTGTCAATGATCTCCGCTTTGCCGCTTGGGTTTTTCTGCAGCGTGTAGAGCATCCGTACGTATTCGGATTGCGACAGGGGTTTATCCTGCGGCAACGTGATAGATGTAAAGGTAAAGAGAAACAGAGCCAGGAATGCGATTTTCATTCAATTGAAAGATGTTCGGGTAAAGGATTTCGTTGTCGTAGCAAAACAAAAGCGGGAAAATCTAATGATCTTCCCGCCCAGTAAAATAACGAATGAAGACGAAACTAGTTAACCCATTCTTCTTCGTAATTCAATTGCCAATGCCTTGTGACCCATTTCTGGGCCGCGTCCATCGCGATTTGCCTCCACTTCTTGAGATTCTCAGAAATGTTCAAAGCCGCCAGAGGTTTGCTGGGATCGCGTTCGACCCGAATTACCTGAGCCGAAACTTCGATAATAGGTTTATCTTCTTCAAGGATCTTTAACCGAACCTCACTTCCGACCGGCGGCAAAACCTCGAGATTTACCAGAGTGCTTGTCTCGCCAACGTTTTCGGTTACGCCGTTGACGCTGATTCGTTTGCCACTTTCCCCATCAATCCAACTCGCCTTTACCGGCATATTCGCCAGGATGCGATGGTGCATCGGCGCCTTGTATGATGATGTAGAATAATCTACCTGAGCCATATTATCCCCCCTTTTTCGTTTCAGTATTCGCGTAGAAACAGCAATTAGATTCTAAAAACCGAATCAACGCCCGACCAATCTAAAGCAATCTTACAAAATAGTCAAGTTTCGCCCAAATAACACAAAGTATTCATTTTCAGTGGCTTTGACCATTGGATTCTATGGTGTGAGCTCAACACCTTCAGTCTGCCAGCCGACATTATCCTCGCCTTAACCGTTACGGATGTATTACTAGAGCCTTCGAAATCACGACGATTCAATGGTGACCCGCTACTCTGATTGGCATTGACCAGACAATTCTGGGGGCGACTCCGGCAAGTCGCTTCGGAACCGAACTTGCGTTATCATAAGTGCCCTTAATTCAAGATTTCATTCTTCCGGTCGACCGTTCTTTCAGGTTAATTCGTGAAATTTGTAAGGGTTTGCAAACGCGATACTTAATAAACTAAGGCGGGCAATTTCAAGACCTTGTCCTTCAGCGGCGGGAAGCGTCTTCCGGCTCCCCATCCGAAAAGGAAAATAAAAATCCAAAATTCAGAACGACTCCGAAACAACGCCATTTTCTATACAGAACTTACACCTAATTTTCAGGGGTCAACAAAAACAATGACTAAAAACCTTTCGACAAAACTTTTCACCCTCCTCGCAGTGAGCTTATTGCTCGGCATCGGGCAGGTTTTCGCTCAGTCGACCGTATCTGGCGGCATCAGCGGGACTGTCACCGATCCGCAAGGTGGCGTAGTCCCGAATGCTGCCATTACCATAACGAATATCGGCACAAATAACGCCATAACAGTGAACACGAATAACGACGGCGGATATCGTGTTACTAACCTTCAGCCCGGTAGTTATCGGGTCGAGACGACCGTTACCGGCTTCGCTCCCGCAAGAGCGGAGAATATCGTTGTCGAGGTGGGCCAAACGACCCCGGTCGACTTGCCACTCACCATTGGGTCTGCAACTGCGATCGTGGACGTGAAAGCAGAAGCCCCGGTAATCAACACAACATCGCAGGATTTTGCGACGAACGTTAACGAAGTATCGATCAGCGAGCTGCCGATCAACGGACGGCGAGCCGTCAACTTCGTACTCCTCACTCCGGCGACCGTTCCGGACGGGACATTCGGCCTTGTCAGCTTCCGCGGAGTTTCAGGTGTTTTGAACAACAGTCAGGTGGACGGCGGTGACAACAACCAGGCATGGCAGTCCGAGGAACGCGGAAGAACGCGTATCGGGTACGTTGTCAGTCAGTCAGCGATTCGCGAGTTCCAGGTGAATACCTCGAATTATTCCGCGGAGTATGGACG
>JBKKAS010000394.1:0-19746 GCA_046714595.1 Pyrinomonadaceae bacterium
ACGCTCATTACGGCACCCGTGCCGTAGCCCATCATCACGTAATTGCCGACCCACAAAGGAAGCTGCTCACCGCTGAACGGATTCACAGCTTTGAGTCCGGTGTCGATGCCATCCTTTTCGATCTCGACCTCGTGGTCGGCCGGCCTGGTATTCTCGACGCGGATGTACGCTATCTTGCTGACGACTTCCTCGGAAAAATTATCCAGGTTCGCCTGAATGACTGGATGCTCCGCCGCCAGCACCAATGCATTGGCGCCGTAAATTGTGTCTATTCGCGTCGTGAAAATACGTACGCGTCCCGTGCCTTTGTCATTCAAGCTAGTCATGCCGTCGACGATCGGGCAGTAGAACAACGAATCGCCGGAAGCCAGCACCTCAAAGTCAACAAACGCACCCTCGGATCGCCCCATCCAATCCCGCTGGCGTTTGATCACGTTGTCGGGCCAGCCGTCCTCGATCTCGGCCATGTCGTCGAGCAGCTGGTCGGTGTAAGCGGTCGTTTTCAGAAACCATTGCAAGAGATCTTTCTTCGTGACCGGGTTGCCGCAGCGCCAGCAAAGTCCGCCGCTCGCCTGCTCGTTAGAGAGCGTCGCCTGGTCGTGCGAGCACCAGTTGACCTGCGTCATCCGCTTGTACGCGAGGCCCATCTCGTACATTTTCAGGAAGAACCACTGGTCCCATTTGTAATAATCGGGCCGGTGCGCCGCCATCTGACGCGACCAATCGTAACTGAAACCCATCCGGCCAAGCTGGCCGCGCATAGCGACGATGTTTTCCTCTGTCCATTCCCGCGGATCCACGCCGCGCTTTACCGCCGCATCCTCCGCCGGCTGGCCGAACGAATCCCAGCCAAAAGGGTGGAGAACATTGAAGCCCTTCAGCCGTTTGTACCAGGCAACTACATCACCGGCCGAATAATTCCGGACATGTCCTATGTGCAGATTGCCCGACGGATACGGCAGCATCTCGAGCTGGTAGAATTTTGGTCGCGTGTTATCGATCTCAGCCTCGAACGCACCGCTCTCGGCCCATTTCGCCTGCCACTTTTGTTCGACCTTTTTCGCGAAATATTTCTCGTCCATAAATGAGCACCGGTCCCGCGTCGGCGGGAATAAAAAAAGTAAGTGTAGCCGATAGAACAAATTCTATCTATCGAACTCCATTAAAAAGGAAATGTCGTTGTGATCTTCGAGAACGCCACCTGACGCCGAACGAGTCAGCGGGTGGCTAAGTAAGGGCGAGATAGTAGTGCGGACGGACCATATCGAACAGGTTACGGGATTCTGTTAATTCTTGCAATTGCCTGTCGGAATTTTTCTTGGATGGCGTACCCCGGTTGTGATATCCTGTCGAGACGCAGTCGCAAGGAGTAATACATAACCACACATTTGATGAAAAAAGTTTTATCGCGGACGGTACAGACTTAGAGAGTGAGTTGCAGGTTTGACCGTCTGCCTCGAAAAGGAGGCAAAAAGATGGCCAACCGAATCCGAACCAAATCCGCCGGCGAGACCCGTAAACACAAAGACCCAGATAGCCCTCCAAAGGTTCTTCTCTCAAGAAAGTCTTACCCAACCGAAAATAATAGCGAAGATGTAATTGGCTCGCTTTCCAATGCGTACGAGAATAGACGTGCCCGACAGGTGGGCGAATGGGAAAGCCTTTACACCAGGAATGTCTATCGCGCAGTTTGAATAAGGAATCGATGATACTAGCCAGGCGGATGGATCACGATCGCTATAACAAATTGGGCAAGATCGTTTTTCTATTTCTTGGCATCACTCTCGCGATCCTTGCAACCGACGTTGGCGCTGATGCTCAGGTGACGGCCGCCGATCCGGCTGAGATCGCACCGGCGATCGCTTCGCGTCTGACCTCGCAACTTAGAAGCGGCTCCACGGAAGAAAAACGCCAGGCTCTTTTTGAGATACGCAATCGTGAATCGGCAGCGGCATCCCGGCTGGCCATTCCGGCGTTGCTTGACCAGGACATAATGGTACGGGCAACGGCTGCGGCGTCGGTCGTTTTCCTGCCCCGGGCTGAAGCGTTCTCTGCTCTCGTTCCTCTGCTCAGTGATAAATCGGAATTCGTTCGTCGTGAAGCGGCGTACGCGTTGGGCGATGTGCGGGATCCGGCCGCCGTCCAGCCTCTGATCCGGTTGATGCAAAATGACAAGATCCCCGAGGTCCGAACTGCCGCGGCGGTCTCGCTTGGGAAGATCGGTGATGTGTCAGGGCTCGACAGTTTGGTGGCAATTCTCAAAAAGCGGCCGGTCGAGGACGATGAGTTTTTGCGTCGGAGCGCCGCGAGGTCCGTCGGGCAGATCGCCCAGGTAAGTTCAACCGGCGACCCTGCAGTCCTCACGCCGCAGAATTTTTTGCCCGAGAAGTTCAAAGAGCTGGGATCTGCCAAGACGAATAAGAGCGCATTAAAATCTCCGGCATTTTCGGCCGCCGTCGATGTTCTTCTGCGCGTGCTGCAAAACAAAGACGAGGCCGACGATACCCGGCGTGAGGCCGCATTTTCTCTGGGAGCCATCGGGGACAGCAAAGCCGTTCCGGCGCTACAGAGCTATCTTTCCGGGCCGGATCCGTATCTTGTCGAGATCTGCAAAGAAGCTCTCGAAAAGATCCGAAGGCTGGAAAATAGCCCCTCGTAGTGTTCTGGCTCGGCAGCTTTTGATTTAATAGGGATATGCAGGCAATCCATCCGCAACCGGTCGCCAAACTTGATCTGCCCGAGCTGTACGGTTCGATCCGCGGCTATACCGAGGAACTTTGCAAGCCGTTAGAGATCGAGGATTACATTCCGCAACCGGTCGTCGACGTCTCGCCGCCGAAATGGAACATCGCCCACACGACGTGGTTCTTCGAAGAGATGATCCTGAAGAAGTTCGTGCCAGGCTATAAGGTTTTCGATGAGCAGTTCGGGTTTCTTTTCAATAGTTATTACAACTCGATCGGCGATCGTACGGCTCGCGATCATCGCGGTGCTCTTTCGCGTCCGACGGTGAAGCACGTTTTTGAATATCGGAAGTATGTCGATGATCATATGGCGAAGCTCTTGTCCGAGTCGCCTGTGACTTCCGTGGTAAAACAAGCTGGAACCACGGAACACACGGAAAACTCAGACACTCGCGTTAGAGAACTGTATGACCTTGTCGTGTTAGGCCTGAATCACGAGCAGCAGCATCAGGAGCTTTTTCTCACCGATCTGAAATTTACCTTCAGCCTGAATCCGCTCTTTCCTGTTTACCGCGAAGGATATTCACCCGTCGATAAAGTTGAATCCGGTACCGATGAGTTTGCGAAAATAGTCGCGGACGATTACGAGATAGGTTTCGCCGGCGAGGGATTCTGTTTCGACAACGAACTGGCCCGTCATCAAGTTCGGCTTGACGACTTCGAGATCAGAAATACCCTTGTGACGAACCGTGAATATGTCGAGTTCATCGACGATTGCGGATACCGGGACTTCCGATTCTGGCATTCGGAAGGCTGGGACTGGGTCAACCAGAATCAGATCCAAGCACCTCAGTACTGGCACAAGCGCGACAACGAATGGTTTAACTACACGCTCGGGGGGCTGAAACACCTAGAGCTCCGGGCTCCGGTCTGTCATGTGTCGTTCTACGAAGCGGCAGCGTTTGCCGAATGGAAAGGGATGCGTCTGCCGACCGAGTTCGAATGGGAAGCCGCAAGTGACAAATTCGACTGGGGACTTCGCTGGGAGTGGACGCATTCGGCTTATCTGCCGTACCCCGGATTCAAAAAACCGGCGGGTGCGGTCGGAGAATACAACGGCAAGTTCATGATCAATCAAATGGTCTTGCGCGGAGCATCGGTCATGACCCCGCCCGGGCACAGTCGTAAAACATATCGCAATTTTTTCCACCCGCATCTGCGGTGGCAATTTACTGGGATACGCTTGGCAAGATGATCACACCGCCGAGACGCCGAGCCACGGAGTAAGAATCTGAATGTGGCCACGAGCGCCAATCGGCATCGGACTAAGAAAGATTCTAACTCTCTACTCTGCGTCTCGGCGGTGAAAGCCGACTTATGAACACCTCTCCAACACCGGAACTATCGCAATTCGCCGAAGACGTGCTTCGCGGACTGTCGTCTACTCCAAAGCAGTTGTCGTCGAAATACTTTTACGATGACGAAGGTACGCGGCTCTTCCAGGAGATAATGCGCCTGCCCGAATACTATCCGACGCGGGCGGAGCTTAAGATCTTTACCGAACGGACCGGCGACATCTGCAATGCGTTCACGGCCGGCACGGGTTCGATCGATGTTATAGAGCTGGGCGCGGGCGACGGAACGAAGACCGCCGTTCTGATCGAAGAGTTTCTCATCCGCGGAACAGACTTCACATACTCACCGATCGATATCTCGCAGGAAGCCAATGAGGCGCTGTCGGCAAAATTCCGCGACAAGTTTCCCGAATTGCGGATCGATCCGCACACGGGCGACTACTTCAAAGTGCTCGGCACCCTGCGCAACGGAAGCGACCGCCGTAAGGTCCTAATGTTCCTCGGGTCGAACATCGGAAATTTTCAGCGCGGCCAGGCGGTCGATTTCTTTCGGCAGCTTCGCTCGGTGATGAACGACCGCGACCGGCTCTTTGTCGGCTTCGACATGCAGAAGGACCCGCGCGTGATCGTAAACGCCTACGACGATTCCCGCGGCATCACGGCGGCGTTCAATCTCAACCTGCTTCGACGGATCAACCGCGAGCTCGGTGCAGATTTCGATCTGGACAAGTTCTCGCATTACGCGCAATATCGCCCGGTTGAGTGCGCCGCCCGAAGTTTTTTGATCAGCCGCGAGAGGCAAACCGTTCACATTGCCGCGCTTGATCGTTCGTTCGAAATCGAACAGTGGGAAGCGATCTTTATGGAGATCTCGCAGAAATATACGCGGGCAATGATCGAGGAGCTGGCGACCGAAAGCGGTTTCGAGATCGAAACGGAATTCTTCGACAGCGAGAACTTTTACACCGACTCGCTATGGCTCCCCGTTTAGAGTGCAAGCTTTAGCTTGTCTCTTGTTTACCGGAACAAGCTGAAGCTTGCACTCTAAACAATGAACTTCACGATTCTTACGTTCGACATTCTCGATTCCACCAACAGCGAAGCCCTAAGGCAGGCAAAGCTCGGGGCCGACGAGGGACTGTGCATCGTCGCACGCCAACAGACCGCGGGGCGCGGCCGTCACGGGCGTACATGGGTTTCGGAGCGCGACGCGGGCGTTTATCTCAGTATCGTCCTCAGGCCAAAGTTGGAAATGCATGATCTGCCATCGATCACATTGATGTCCGGTGTCGCCGTTCACGACGCACTTTGTGCATTCGGCATGCAGCCTGATATCAAATGGGTCAACGACGTTCTTATAAACGAAAAAAAGATCGCCGGAATTCTTGCTGAAACGACTGAAACGTCGGCCGGCGTGGCGGTCGTGTCAGGCATCGGCATCAATCTGACGTCGCGGAACTTCCCGCCGGATCTGGTCGCGACCGCAACATCCGTCGAAGACAGCTCGCCGACTGCCGTGACCCGTGACGAGTTGATCGACACTCTCACCGGGCGTTTCTCGCAATACTACGATCTCCTGCACGACGACAATGGGCCGGCCCAGATAATCGACAACTGGCGTCGACGCTCGTCTTACTTCGCCGGCAAAAGCGTTCGCGTCGCGCTGGAAGATCGGACGCTCGTGGGAGTGACCGACGGTCTTGAACCCAACGGAGCGCTTCGGGTTAAAACTGCGGACGGAAGCATCTCGATCGTTCAAGCCGGTGATGTCGAGCAGCTCAGACCATTGCATTGAACTTTGACCCGCAACAGTGTACTTTCTAATTACGCATTTGATGTTATGAGTAACGACCTTGATTTCGATGATGACTTTGCCGACGAGCTGTCGGATTTTGAGGATTTTGACGACGACCATGATCTCGATGACGTCATGGTACGTACTGCTGTCCTCCAGAAGAACAACATGGTCGCACTGCTCTGCATAAAGAGCGCGACGGCCGGTGCGGCGATATGCCGTGTCGATCCGCGCGAGACGAATCCGGCGGTACAGCTGTACGACGACCCGACGGCTGCACTCGAATGGTTTACAAAAAGCCTTCGCACGAGCCGGAAGAATGGATGGAAGATCGTGTACGATGGCCTGCCGCTCCAAGGCTAGTGAATAGTGAATAGAAAGGTTGGCTGAGGCCAGAGTTTTCTATTTACTCGTCACTCGTAACTATTCACTCGTCACTATTCACGATGCTTCTCGCCATCGATATTGGCAACTCCGCTACGAAGTTCGGTTTATTCAACGACGAAACTCTCACCTCGAAATTTTCTATCCCGACAAAACGCGACACGACGCCCGACGAAATAAAACTAGCGGTTGGCACTCGTCTGCATTCTTCGATCGACTCCGCGATCGCGTGCTCGGTAGTACCGGAGATGGAACCGGCCGTCACCTCGTTCTTGCGCGACGCGACCGGCGTCGATCCGATCTTCGTCAACAACTCGTTCGACTTCGGGTTGAAAATAAACTACACGCCCCTCGATTCGCTCGGAACAGACAGACTCGTCGCCGCGTTCGCCGCCGTCGAGAAGTACGGCGCACCCGTAATCGTCTGCAGCCTTGGCACCGCGACGACAATCGATGTGGTTAGCGCAGATCGCCAATTTCTCGGCGGCGTGATCGCTCCGGGAATGGATGCGATGGCCGAGGCGTTACATATGAAAGCGCCGAGACTTCCGAACGTCGAGATCCGCGAACCGGAAAGCCTCATCGGAAACTCTACGGTCGAATCGATTCAGTCCGGTGTGTATTACGGTTACGCGGCGATGGTCGATGGACTGATTGCGAAATTTAAGGCCGGGGCCGCGGCCGCAAGAGTTGTGGCAACCGGCGGAAATGCGACCGAGATTACTCTCCGAGCAAAAGCAGAAGTGATCATCGATCCAAACCTCATTCTCGAGGGGCTGCGACTATTGTACAGGTCAGTACCACCTGCGTAAGCGGGTGGTACAGCGTTCGTCGTGAAATCATCGTAAGATGGATCGGCTTTTGACCAACCCGCTTACGCAGGTGGTATTGACCTTTGATTCTACGCACCCGACCTAACTCGCCGTCGCCAAAAACTTCGGTTTTCTTCTCGCCTTTGTCATTTGTTCAAACGAATACGCGATCCGAATCAGAATGTGCTCGGTGTACGGCCGGCCGAAGAACGACATCCCGATAGGCAACTCGCGAACAAAGCCGGCGGGCACGGTGATGCTCGGGTAACCGGAGACCGCGGCAAGCGACGAACTTGAAACGTAGTTGCTCCCGCAGTCGCCGTTCACCCAATCGGTCATCCACGTCGGGGCGTTCGATGGTGCAACGATCGCATCGAGCTTGTCCTTGTTCATCACGGCGTCGATTCCCTCTTCCCGCGTGAGCTTGCGGCAGAGCGCGAGTGCGTCGAGATACTCTTTCGATGTCAGCGGACCTTTCTTGGCAGACGATTCGAAGATCTCCTGTTTGAAGTACGGCATCTCGTGTGCCGCATTTTCCTCGTTGAATTTAATCAAGTCGGTGAGCGTCTTATATTGCGAACCGCGACTAGCTAGATACTTCTCGAGGCCATCCTTGAATTCGAATTTCAAAACTTCAAACTCTGCGTCGCCGAATTTTTCGAGGTTCGGGAACTTTATATCGACGAGCGTTGCGCCGCCGCGCTTCATGGCGTCGAGTGCGGCGTCCGTGACCTTGTCGACCTCAGAGCGTTTGCCCCAGTAATCGCGGGCGATGCCTATAACCGCGCCTTTCAATCCGTCCGGCTTCAGAAACGTCTCGTAATCGGTCCGCGCCAGAGTGCCATTCTTAGCCGTCGCCGGATCCGACGCGTCGACGGCTGTCATCGCCGAAAGCATGATAGCCGCGTCCGATACGGTTCTCGTCATCGGACCGGCCGTGTCTTGAGACGCCGCGATCGGTATAACACCGCTTCGCGAGATCAGTCCGACCGTAGGCTTGATACCGACGATCCCGCAGATCGATGCCGGACAAATGATCGAGCCGTCCGTTTCGGTTCCGATCCCAACGGCTGCAAAGTTCGCCGCGATCGCCGCTCCGGTTCCCGACGACGATCCGCACGGATTGCGGTCGAGTATGTACGGGTTCCGCGTCTGCCCGCCGCGGCCTGACCAGCCGCTAGTCGAGCTCGTCGAACGAAAGTTCGCCCATTCACTCAGATTCGTCTTGCCCAGGATCACGGCACCGGCACGTCGAAGCTGCTCAACTAGAAAAGCGTCACGTTGCGGGACCGGAGCGTTCATGAGAGCGAGGCTTCCGGCGGTCGTTTTCATCTTGTCGGCCGTGTCGATATTGTCCTTGAGCACCACGGGAATTCCGTGCAGCGGGCCACGAAGCTTTCCGGCCTTTCGTTCGCGATCGAGCTGTCCGGCAAGGTCCAGTGCGTCCGGGTTGATCTCGATCATCGAATTGGTTTGCTTGTCACCTGCGTTGATGCGAGCGACGTACCTTACAACCAGGTCGCGAGAAGTCACTTCACCTTTCTGCATTGCCGCCTGGAGACTGCCGATGGTCGCTTCCTCGACATCGAACTCTTTCACCAAAGCAATTCCCTTCGTCGCCATCAAACCCACGCCGGCGGCCGCCGTCGTCGCAATAAACTCTCGTCGATTGATCGATCTCATTTGGCTCCTTGCAGTTTTTGTAGATTCTCTTTCGCCGGGGTCAGATTCGGATTGTACTTTAACGCGGTTTCAAATGAAGCCCTTGCCTTTGCCGGATCGTTCTTGACGGCATACGCTTCACCCAAAGCGTTAAAAGAATACGCGAGAGCTTCGCGACTCAAGCTTCGATCGGCGAGCTCGATCGCCCGCTTGAGATGCGCTTCCGCCTGTTCAGTGTCTCCTTTTTTGGAATACGCAACGGACATATTCGAATAAACCAATGCCGTATTCGGTTTGATCTGGAGCGCCTTGCGATAACTAACGAGTGCATCGTCATAGCGGCCGAGCTCGACACGCAGCAGGCCGATGGTGTTGTGCGCCTCGAGATAGTTGGACGTTCCATCCAAGAGCTCGGTGCACCGGCGCTCCGCCGTTTCGACTGGCGTCTTGTCGATATAATGGCGGCACAAAAGGTTCATCATGAAGTAATTGTCCTTTGTGACGGCAAGTGTTCGAGTGTAGATCGTTTCGCTGTTCCTCCAGTAGCCGGCCTGGACAAACGACACACAGGCGAGCGCGGAGATCACGATCACCGGTACCGCGGCAGCGACTCGGAGATCGATCTCGAACTTCTCGATCAATTCACCGGCGCCCCAGACGACAATGATAAAGAGCCCAAAGTAAGGAATATAGGTGTAGCGGTCTGCCATCGACTGCGCCCCGACCTGGACGAAACCAATGACCGGGACGAGCGTCCCCAGAAACCAGAACCAGCCGACCGCGATGTACGGACGTTTTTGTAATTGCCAGATCGCGAGGGCGGTGATGACAAGCAAAGCGGCTAACGCCCAAACGAACTCCGTCCTGCCGATGTACGGTTCGAAAGGATACCAGACACCGAGATTCGCCGGGTAGAACATCAAGAAGATGTATTTGATGTACGACACGACCGCGTTCAAGATACGTCCCTCGATCGGAAATTTCTCCAGCCCTAGGACGGAGCCGCTCGCTTTCTGAGCTGAAAAGGTGATCACACTCGACGCGGCCGCTAAAACAAATAAAGGTATTTTCTCAACCAGCAGCGGAACTATGCTTCTCGCATTTGTAATGCGCTTTAGCGGCCACAGATCGAGAAGCAGCAAAACGAAAGGCAGCGTAACAAGCATCGGTTTAGCTAACAGGCCGAGGCCAAACAGCAGAAATACAATGATCAGATACGGCGAGGCGAACCGTTTCAATATGGATGCCTCGGCTGTGGAGCTCTTTGCATACCAGGCATACGCCAGCATGGTCAGCAGCCAGAACAACGTGCTTAGCACGTCCTTTCTCTCTGACACCCACGCCACCGATTCGACGTGGGCCGGGTGCACCGCAAACAGAAAGGCGACGAGCGCACTCTTCCATAACGAACCCGTGAACGTTCGGAAGACAACGAACGCGAGACAAGAATTCGTGAGATGCAGTATCGCGTTCACCGCGTGATGTGCTCCCGCGTTCAAGCCGAACATCTGGACGTCCAGCGCGTGAGAAAGCCACGTGAGCGGATGCCAGTTAGAGGAATGAAATGCAGTAAACGCCCACTTCATCGATTGCGAGTTGATGCCGCTAAGCACGGCGTCATTCAAATATACGTACGAGTGGTCGTCGAGATTGATGAAGTCGAACCTTGTGATCTGGGCGTAGATCACAAGGCAAACGATCGCGAGACAACCGAAGATCAGCGGCTCCGCCCATTCGTCGAGAAAACTATTATTATTTTCCGGCATTCGCTGCTTTCTGCTACTGCTGACTGCTTACCGCTTTCCCTCGATCTCCTTGTAGTAATTCGAAAGAAGTTTCTGGCCACTACCGCGGAAAATGCCCGACCGGATAAGTTTCATACGATGAAGCCGGAAGCTCAACGAAGTCGCGACAACGCCAAGGCCGTAGCGCACGCTTCGCGAAAAATTGATCGACGAAGCTTCGGCGAAGTATCGCGTAGGCGTCGAGATCTCACCGATACGAAATCCGAAATGAACCACCTGGGCGAGCATCTGATTGTCGAAAACGAAATCGTCCGAGTTCTCGTTTAGCGGAAGAGCCTCGAGCACTTCGCGCCTGAACGCACGAAACCCGGTGTGATACTCGGACAATTTGAAACCGAGCAAAAGGTTTTGAAACAACGTCAGAAACCGGTTCGCCACATATTTGTACGCCGGCATTCCGCCCTGCATTGCTCCTTTGCCGAGAATGCGGGAGCCGATCACGACATCGTACTCACCGTACGCGATCATCCCCGCCATCGGTACGATCAGATGCGGCGAGTATTGGTAATCGGGATGCACCATGACGACGATGTCGGCTCCGCGTCGCAGAGCTTCGCGGTAACATGTCTTCTGGTTACGCCCGTAGCCGAAGTTTTTCTCGTGGAGAAAAACGGTCAGGCCGAGTTCGTTCGCGCGCTCCACGGTTTCGTCCGAGCTTGCATCATCGACGAGCAGAATCTCGTCGACAATGTCACGCGGAACTTCCTCGACCGTTCGTGCCAGCGTCTGGGCCGCATTATACGACGGCATCACTACTACTATCTTTTTACCGTTGAGCATGAGGGAATTTGAAAAGTATTATGCGGTAGACCGGGCTAAAGTCCCAAGTGCGTGTCTTAACGCAGAGATCGCGGAGACCGCGGAGCGAGGTGCCATTTAACCTGCCTCTGCGTGCTCTGCGCTCTCCGCGATATAAAACTCTCACGCGGATGCGATTCAGAACTTCAGGCTCTCGTTGATCGCGAGCGGCCGCACCCGATCTTTGACCCCGGCTTTCTCCGCTTCTTCCATCAGCAGCCTCAGCGGGTGACCTGGCGGTTCATCCGAGAGGTCGAACGTACCGTAATGCATCGGGATGAGAAACCTGGCGCCCGAATCTACAAAAGCCTTGACCGCGTCCGATGGATTATTATGATTCGGTTCCATGAACCAACGCGGTTCGTACGCACCGATCCCGACTAAAAAATAATCCATGTTCGGAAAAAGCTCGCCCGCTTCCCGGTAATGGCGGCCATAGCCGCTATCGCCGCCAAAGTAGATCGTCGTCGCGCCGGTTTGAATAATGTAGCCGCCCCACAATCGCCAGTTCGTATCCCGTAAGCCGCGTCGCGACCAATGACGTACAGGTAGAAAAAAGATCTTCAGGCGCTGGTCCTGCAGTGCAAATTCCTGAAACCAACCCGCAGTGTGGACCGGATTAGCCGGCGTTTTCCATTCGTTCAGAACATCTTCTGACCTAAGGCCCGCGAGAAACACGGCGTCGGGAAATTTCTCGGCGATCGCGCGCAGCGTCGTTTCATCCATGTGATCGCGATGATCATGCGACAGCAAAACGTAATCAACATGCCGGAGCTTCTCGAGCGGCGAAGGGACATCGACAAATCGCTTCACGATCGGCGGGTAGCCAAAGATCGGATCGGTCAGTATCCCGACGCCGCCGAGCCTGATGTAAAACGAAGCATGGCCGAGCCATAAAATTCCGTCGGTGCTCGATGCGAGAAACTCGGTCGGATCTTTTACCTCGAGTCGGGCCGTGTCACTTTGCTTTTGCTGTTTGAGCGGATTTCCGCCGGTCTTCCATTTGAGAAGGTCGAACGTCCGCGGCAAGAACGGAAATTCGTCGTTGATGAACCTGTCTCTCTGATCGATAGGGGTGCCGGGCCATCCATCTTTGATCGTTGTCAGATCGGTGTTCGTAATGTGACTCTTCAATTCCGTCGTGTCCGATGTCTCCCATGCGAGCCCGAGAATTAAGATGAAGATCGGGATCAAAACAACCGCGCCGATCCTGACAATCCACTTCTTCATCAATAAGGTCAGGATAACATGCGAGAGAGTGACGAGTGACGAGTCTCCTGTCTCCCGTCTCGTCACTCGTCACTCGTCACTCGTCACTCCGCTCTGTACGTTATACTCTTCCGTATGAACGCCCGTCCGCCGGAAATCCCGCCGCACAAGCTGATCACGGCATTGCGTAATAATGATCTTCTGCCGGCCATCGTCTTTCTTCCGACGCGAAGAAAATGTGACGAGGCGGCGTCCGAAGTTGCCGGCGACAGATCGCAACGCACCGATCCCGAACGACAGCAGCGTCGAGAAGCGATCTTTCTCGAGTTCGCGGCCGAGAACCCCGAGATCGCCAGGCACAAGCATCAGAAACTATTGGTGAATTCGGGCGTCGCTTCGCATCATGCCGGGCACATTCCCGCGTGGAAGCTGCTCGTGGAAAAAATGATGTCGGCGGGATTATTGAACGCTATATTCGCGACATCGACCGTCGCGGCCGGTGTCGATTTTCCGGCCCGCACTGTCGTCGTCAGTAACGCAGACACGCGCGGCAACGACGGCTGGCGGCCGCTGAATGCCAGTGAGTTGCAGCAGATGACCGGGCGTGCCGGGCGTCGCGGAAAAGACAATGTTGGATTCGTCATCGTCGTGCCGGGACAGTTTCAGAATCCTAAAAAGATCGCCGAGCTGCTGAAGTCGAAGTCGGATCCGCTGGAAAGTCGCTTTCGTGCGACGTACACCAGCCTCTTAAATCTGCTCGACGCGTTCGGCACGTTTGAACAAGTGCGCGAGATCGCGCAGCGTAGCTTCGCGTATCAGAAGATCTCCAGACGCATCGACGAGATGAAGAAATTGCGAGACGAACGTCGCCGACGTGTGGCAGAAATGCTGGAAGGAAATAAATTCGGACTGACCGAAGACGACGTTCGCGGATTCGAACGGCTTGTCAGCGCCAGAAATCGTCTCGAAGAAAAGGTCCCGGCGACCAGAGCTGAGCTCAGGCAGAACTGGCTTCGCGAAAGCGTTGAGGCCGGCCGGATCGTAACGCAGGGGCGAGGCGGCAAGCGCTTGTTTCTAGTGTTCAACGTCTTCGGCGATAAGGTTTCGGCGATGCGGGACGACGGCGAGGGGACGACATTTGCCCTCGATCGAGTCAATCGCGTTTTCAAAAATATCTACAGCACCCGGTCGAAAAACGTCGAAGAGGCATTCCTCGAAACGTTCGCTGGGAAGAATAAGCCGCTCGATGAACCGAAGCCGTCCTTCAAGAAGGAGGGCTCGGATGAGGCGGTCGAGTTGCTAAGCGAGTTGAGTGAGCGGCTGTCCGACGCTTCCGCTGAGAACTCGGTGCCGGTTCAAGCAGACTCCCCTCCTTACGAAGGAGGGGTGCCCGAGCGGAGCGAGGGCGGGGTGGTTCTCTCTTCCTACGGCGCCGAAGATCATGAGAACCACCCCCCGGCTAAAGCCGTACCCCTCCTTCGTAAGGAGGGGAGTTCCTTGCTCTGGGAATCTTACGAGCACGCCGAACACATCGAGCGCTATAACCGCGATATCGATTTTCTGTACAGCGACATTTGGCTACCGTTCGAGCGTCGGGCCAACGTACTCGATCACTTCGGCTATCTCGACTTCGTATCCGAGACGGTGACGACGACGGGGAAATGGCTGGCTGACGTTCGCGTCGACCGGCCGCTGCTAGTGGGCGAGGCTCTCAAGCGCGGGATGTTCGATGACGTCACCGTTCAAACCGCCGCCGGGCTCATGGCCGCACTCACGGCGGATTCGGATAGAAACTACGGCGAGCTGTATCTGGGCGACGATCTCCTTGACGAGATCCGCCGGCTCGAAGATCTCATATTTGAGGTTTCGAATGCCGAATGGAATGCCGGAATCGAACCGGCCGAAGAGATTAATTTGTCGGCCGCAGCGGCAGCCGCCGGCTGGGCGGGCGGTATGTCGTGGGAACAGCTCGCACGAAAAACGGGCGCTGAGGAAGGCGATCTTTTCCGACTGCTGGCGCGGACCGGTGAAGCGCTCTTGCAACTGGCTAATCTTCGCGACTCGAATCCAAAAGCCGCGGCAGTCGCGCGTCAAACGGCTGACAGCATTCTTCGGGAGCCCGTGCGTTGAATCGTGCAAAACTCCCCTCCTTCTAAAGGAGGGGTGGCAGCCGCATCGGCTGACGGGGTGGTAAATCAGCCGAGAGGCTGAAACTTTTTCGACCTTGCGGTCGATTTAACACCCCGGCCTCGCAAAGCCTCGGCCACCCCTCCTTTAGAAAGGAGGGGAGTTTTTGGTTGCCGATTTATTTCACCTTTCAGGATTACGACTTCCAAGATCACAATTCCTTGATCATCTCGAATTGCCCGAGCACCTTCTTGAAGCCGCGGTTTTGAAAAAAGATCACCGACTCGGTCATGGATTCGTCGAGATTTATGACGTGCAGTTTCTGATCTGCTGCATCGTTTTGCATCTCGAGCAGCAAGTGGGTGGCGATTCCCAGTCGTCGGTAGTCACGGCGGACCGCGAGTTGTGCGAGACGTCCAACACCGGCGGAAAAAACGGTATAGCCGACGCACTCATCATCGATAAAGGCTCCGAACAGTCGTTTCATTTGCAGGCTGCGCTGGATCGCGTCAGGCGAGTTTTGCCACGACGGCATGCCTTCCCAGAACGACGCGAACGGGATATTCTCGTGGCGGTGAATTTCCCTGACCTCGATCCCGTCCGGAAGCGGACGATCGGGAGTGACCGGAGCGTCGGCCTCAAGAAGCAATAACTCCCTCGTCGTCCGAAACCCCAGCCGATCATAGAGCCGCACCGCCGGTTCGTTGTGAGTTATTACTTCCAAAAGGAACTGCTCGTAACCTTCGTCGGCGAACTGGGGCACCATCCATTCGAACATTGCGCGGCTTACGCCCCGTCGTCGATACTGGGGCAATACAGCCGTCCCGGCATCGTAGATAGTCTTTTTGCCTTTCCACATTCCGAAGCCGTTCAGCGAGAGTCCGGCCAGTCCGTTGCCCGCAGTACAGCCGACCGATCGATTCAGATCGACAGCGTTCAATATGATGTGATTCTGAAACTGACGCTCGGTCAGTTCGAACTTCACAAGGTAATCGGCAAAGGCGGCAATAAATGTCTGATGAATGTGGGTGAACTCATTTGAGGACAAGTATCGGCACGCGAGGCGGGAGTTTTCGTTTGTAACCTGCATTTGGTAAAATTTCGACGTGGGTGGTGAGTTCTGTTTTGTCGAAGGCACTAAGAAAGTAAAACAGGACCGGCAAACAATGCAAGTATTATTAGCGGACGAATACGGATTTTGCTTTGGCGTCGAGCGTGCCGTCGATATGGTCGAGGACGCCTTGAAGGAAGGCGATACCGTTCGAAGTCTGGGTCCCCTCATCCATAATGAGCAGGAGATGGACCGGCTCGGGCAGCATGGTGTCACGACGATAAGCGACCCGGTTCAGATCCGTCGCGGTGAAACCGCCGTCATTCGCGCCCACGGCGTAACGCCTCAGGTTCAAAAAGAATTGGAAGAAAAGGCGACGAAAGTTGTTGACGCCACTTGCCCGTTTGTCACACGAGTCCAGAAACTTGCCGCCCGGGCCGCTGAACAGGACCGTCACATCGTCGTCGTCGGTAGCCCCGATCACCCCGAGATGATCGGCGTTCAGGGATATGCGCCGGATCACGCGTTTGTTATCCGCGACGAATCGGAAGTTGCCAACCTGCCGCGGCTGCGCAATCCGCTCATCGTTTCTCAAACCACAATCAAAGCGAAAACTTTTTTCGATACCGCCGAGGCAGTCAGATCGAAATCGGACGGTGAAGTCCAGATCGTCAACACGATCTGCTCGGCCACCCGCGATCGTCAGGACGCAGCCCGCGCACTCGCCGGCATGGTCGACGCGTTCTACATCATCGGCGGCCGGCATTCGTCGAATAGTGTGAAACTTCTTGCGGTCTGCAAGGAGCAGTGCGAGAAGAGCTTTTTGATCGAGACCGAGGATGAGATTAATGCCGCCGACATCGCCGGGGCGGAACGCGTCGGTGTGACCGCCGGAGCCTCAACCCCCGAATGGCTTATTCACAAAGTCGTCAAACACCTGGAAGACCTTGGTCGGGATAATGAGCTGGCGTTGAGTTAGGTAAGCATCAGGCAAGAATAAAGCCGGCGAGCATAAAGCTTGACCGGCTTTTTTGTTTGTCCTGGATTACGCGATAAGCGATCTATGGATTGGCTTCGGCAAAGCGCGGAAGCGAGATCGGCTGGTTAAGAATGATTCCGAACTCGGTTCCCGAACGGACCTCGGCGTCTTCGCCCTTCGTCATCCGCTCGCCGAGTAATCCGGCACCCGCTCCAATAAGACCGCCGATGAGCGCACCTTTACCTCCACCGATAGCTCCGCCGAGAACGGCGCCGCCGACACCGCCGCCGCCGATAAAGATGATCTTACGGTGCTTCATCCTATCGCCCGATGCCGTGCCTTCGTTATCGCTCTTTGCGTCGTCGCTATCGAGATCGGTAAGCGAACCGTTGATCCGGCGCGTAAGACCGTTCGGTAGACGTACCTGGTAAAAGGCCGCATCGATAGTTCCCGGCTTGCCGCCCTTCCGCGCGGCGACAACGGAATTGACCCGTGCGAAAACCTTACTGCCTTCCGGGATCACGACGACACCGTTATCGGAATAAACCGATTCCGTGACATTCGCCGTGAATGTGTCGCCGATCCTTGCCGTCTTTGAGTTGATCGTGCTGTTCATGCGCACGCGAAGCCGCTCGCCGCGCGCGACGGTGTAGAGCCTCGGGGCCGGAAGCGTCTTTCTAACGACCGTCTTTTTTCGTAAGACCGGTCGCCGCCGTGTTTGTCCATTCAAATCGATCGCGGCCGACAGCGTTACCAAAGAAAGAAGCACCGCAAAAACTGAAATCTTACCAAACGTTTTCATAATCCCTCCCAATGTTCCCGACATCCGAAACTAGGTCGCCGAAGCGACCTGTTTCCGACGATTCGACGGGAATTCGAATAAATTCGTTGTACGCATTCGTGTTCAATTCCTGTCCCGATTATTTGTAAGATTATCACTTTTCGAGGCGTGCCTGGTAAGAATTTGCGTGCGAAAAGTAGCCGCTTTCGTGCTTTATTCATCCCTCTCCTTCTTCTTTTTCTGTGGGCACATTCGAATCTAACCACGGAATAAGAGGAACAAGAGGAATAAGCCCAACAAAAAGACAAGAAGCTTCCTGCTCAGATCGCTGCACTGCCTTCCGAAAGTTTTCCTTGAAATGAAAACAGTTTTGGACATATTATTGAACCATAATCGCAGTTCGTTAATTTTGAGTCCGCCCCCGACCCAGGCAACGGGGCTTCGGTTTTTTTGGATCGAATAGGCAGATAAGAATCGTCAAGGGGACTTTATGCATTTGTTTCGGGAAACGTTTCTCTTATTCTCACTAAATCTTCTCGATGCGATCTTGACAATCATTTGGGTCCGCAACGGCGTGGCGACCGAGGGTAATCATCTGATGGCACGGCTCCTCGATTCGGGCGATATGACTTTTCTGTCCGCAAAGATCGCGATCGGTACGATCACGGCCCTCGTACTTTTGCGTTGGGGAAACCGGAGGCTTGCACGATACGGTCTGACCGTCGCTTTAGCGGTTTATATAAGCTTGATGGGAATTCATGTCGTGACCGGCCTGACCGCATTCGGTTACATTTCCAAGACCGCGATTTACGAGCTGCACTCGCTCGCCGGCGGACTGCTCGCGTTACTGATCTGATCTCAAATTCAGTTTCTAAAAAGCCTCATGTTTTACGGTGAAACATGAGGCTTTGCTCTTCCGTAAACAAATACGCAACGTCACCTGGATTTCACGGCATCAAAAACGTTGCTACTATTCACACCAGAAGGAAAAAAGTTATGGCAAGTAAAGCTGTTTATCAGATGTCGGCCCGCCAGATCATTTTGCTGGCTTTCGCCGCCGCAATTATCGCAGTAGGTGCTACGGCACTTCTTTATTCTTTGACAAATTTTCTCCAGAGCAAGGACGCGTCGATGTTGAGCCTCGCTGAGGAAGCTCCGCCGGGGGTTTCCGATCCGAACGCCGTCACCGACGAGCAGAACAGTATCGAAGTTTATAAAACTATCTCGCCGGGAGTCGCGTTCATAAACACAACCTCATATCGTCAGGACTACTGGGGCGGAACTCAGGAAGGAAAGGGCAATGGATCGGGTTCCGTGATCGACTCGAGCGGACATATTCTGACGAATTACCACGTGGTCGAGGGAGCCCAGAAACTGAGTGTCAGTTTTGGCGGAGACAAGATCTATCCGGCGACACTGGTCGGTGGTGATCCTGATACCGACCTTGCCGTGATAAAGATCGACCCGCCGGCGAGTGGTCTGACGGTTGTTCCGCTTGGTAATTCGGACGGTTTGGTTGTTGGCCAGAAGGTCCTTGCGATCGGTAACCCGTTCGGCCTCGATCGAACTCTTACGACGGGAGTGATTTCGGGCCTTCAACGGCCGATCCGCTCGCGTCCTGTAGCGGGCGCGCCGACTGGCCGGCCGATCGATGCGGCGATCCAGACCGACGCTTCGATCAACCCCGGAAATTCGGGTGGCCCTTTGCTTGATAAATACGGGCGCATGATCGGTATCAACTCGCAGATCTTGTCGCCGGCCGGCGGCTCGGTGGGCGTCGGATTTGCCGTTCCGGCTAACACGGCGAAGCGTGTCATCCCTCAGCTGATCGAGTTCGGTGAAGTGAAACGACCGAAGCTCGGTGCGTCATTGCCCAGCGTGAAGGATCTGCAAGAACGCGGCTATAGACTGCCCGTTCAGCAGGGACTTCTTGTGTACAGCATGATACCGGGCGGCGCAGCGGAGCGTGCGGGACTTCGTGCAGTAACACAAGAAGGGACTCTTGGAGATATCATTGTTTCCGCCGACGGTCAGCCGCTGAACAACACGGATGACCTGTTCCGTCTGCTGGACAAGAAACAGATCGGGGACACCGTTCAGATGCAGGTTTACCGCGATGGACAAACAAGTACGATCCCCGTTCGCCTGACTGTCGCTCCTACGGCGGCCCGGGGAACAATGCGGCGATCTTTGCAGTAAAAATGATTTGGCCGGTCTGAGAATTCGTATGAATTACCTCCAGCTTTAGCCCAAAGGGTTCTGGCTTAAGTCAGTTCGGCTAAAGCCGGTCGCGCAATACAACTT
>JBKKAS010000395.1:0-2450 GCA_046714595.1 Pyrinomonadaceae bacterium
CAATTATGTGTGCGGCTGCTAAATTATTCGTCCATTGCAGATGTAACTTATTGATTCTTATGGAGCCGCCCATCGGAGTCGAACCGACGACCTTTCGATTACGAATCGAATGCTCTACCAACTGAGCTAGGGCGGCTTACCGGGCGGGCCGAAGTTCAGAATATACTTTCCGAAACTGGGCAAGTCAAGCAGTTGCCGCAAAGTGCGTACGGCACACGTCTTGCGACAATGTTGATATATGAATAAGACGTACGAATTGCAAACAGTACAGTTAGACGGACAGAATCAGGAGCCTACCACGCCCGGGCCTTCGACTCCCGAACCTTCGCCCGCGGATCCGGACAGGTACCCGGTGAGCGATCCGGTCCCGGAACCAAATCCGGAACCGGCCCCGTTCCCGACGCCGCCCGAACCGATCCCGACTTTTCCGCCCGACGTGACGTTCTGATAGGAAAGGCTTACTCGCTCTGTAGACGCGGAGACGAAGACTGCTTCGCGTCATCTTGCGCGTCGTCTTTCTGCTTCACGACGTAGGTGGTCTTTGCGCGGATGACGGCCCGCGGCGGACGCGATACCTGGATCTTAATGCGCTTCCTGTCGCCGGGTTTTCCTTCGACGGACGCATAATAGCCGATTGAGTACTGGCGCCTAAGCTCCTCCGCAACGCCGGCAAAAGATGCCTCGAGATTTGTGAGCGTATCGGCTTCGAAGATCCTGCCTCCACTGTTGGCTGCGAGAGATTCCAGATACGTTTTGCCTTTTAAATACTCTGCGTCGGTCTGTCCGCGTCCGAGCTGCACCATCATCCCGCTCGGAAGCTGCAGGCCGTAAGCCTGCGCGACCGCGCTGACGTCGCCGCGCCGCTGGGTGTTATAGCGGATCGGGTAGAAAAGCGCGTCCACCTCTTCAACGCCGGCGATCGTACTCTGGAAATTTGCGTGTCGCGAAGTCGTGTCGACACCGTCAGTGAAAAGGACGACGGCCTTCCGGCCGGGCACGTTTATCAGATCGAGGTTGGTTATATAATTCACCGCGTCGTATAGGCTCGTGCCGCTACCGAACTGGGCTTTGTAGATCGCCGCAAATAGCTTTTGCTTTTCGGTTGTCGGCTCGGTAAGTATCTTGAGCCGCGAATCGAACGCGACGACCATAACCTTGTCCGCCGGACGAAGCTGGTTAACGAACGTCACCGCCGCGTAATGGATCTCGTCGATGTGGTAACGAGTCGACGGACTAGTGTCGATCATCAACACGACGGTGAACGGCTGCTCGGACGATTGAAAGTAAGTCACGGCCTGCGGCACGTTGTTTTCAAAGATCTTGAAATCTTTCTTTTTCAGGCCGGCTATAAATCGGCCGTTGCGATCGAGCACCGACACGGGCGTCGTCACAAGATTTGTCTCGACCCGAACGACCTCGTTCTCGGCGGCCTTTTCGGCTGCTTTCTCGGCGGCGCGCTGTGCGGGCGAAGGCGGCGGTACATTCGAAGGATCGGAAAGAGCCGGAGCGTCTCGCCGCTCTGCCGGCTTATCATTTTTTAGAGCTGGAGCGTTGCGAGCACGCGTCTGGCCAAACGCGGAGAATACAGAAATACACATTGCGACTAGACAGAGCACAAACCTGGGCATGGGTGCGATCCTCCTTGGAGTAGAGAAAGTTCTTGAAAAAAATTGAGACTTGAAACGGGCGCGGGAACAGTGTGATGCGATGGATTCGCAGTGAGACGGGAGATCTGCAGTGTCATGATATTTCAACACCGCCGGCATTACATCAGCGTTGGCGGTCGTTTGAACCACGTCGCCCCGAGATATCCTTTTTCAGGTCGTCACTAAACAGATAACACCACAGACCGCGGTTGTGTGACGCTTTAGTGATAAGACGTTTCCCTCACGGGATGAGTTACGGCTTTCGGCTCAGACTTCAGTTACATCTATAATCGAAGGGATGAACGATGTAGTTAATGTGATCGGCGGCGGGTTGGCCGGGGTTGAGGCAGCGTGGCAAGCGGCGGAGCTTGGTGCACAGGTGAAGCTGTACGAGATGCGGCCCGTGATGCAGACGCCCGCTCACCGGACCGACCAACTTGCCGAGATCGTCTGCTCAAACTCGCTGAAAACCGACGAGCCCGGGACGGCCCCGTATCTTCTAAAGGAAGAACTACGCCGCGGCCGGTCGCTGGTGATGGAGGCGGCGGAAGCGACGCGCGTTCCGGCGGGTTCGGCTCTTTCCGTTGATCGGATCAAGTTCGCTGAGATCATTACCCAGCGCATCGAGGATCATCCGAGGATCGAGATTGTTCGTGAAGAGATTCAAGAGCTCCCCTCCTGGATAGGAGGGGTGGCAGCCGCTTCGGCTGACGGGGTGGTAGATCAAAGGAATCAAAGGTTGTTATCCACCACCCCGGCCTCGCTCCGCTCGGCCACCCCTCCTATCCAGGAGGGGAGCTTAGG
>JBKKAS010000396.1:0-2401 GCA_046714595.1 Pyrinomonadaceae bacterium
CTTTGCCACATTTGGAATGCTGAGCTGGGCCGAGGAAGGGCAGATAGCGTTGATCGCAGATCCAAAAGAACCGATCTGGCAGGAGATGAAATTATCGGATTCGGGCAAATCGCGGGAAACGAGGACAGGTAAGTTCCGGCTACTCGAGGATGGCACGCTTGAGGGCGAAGCCAGGATCGAATACACCGGGCACTGGGCCGCGTATGTAAAGACCGTCAACCGGGGAGATTCGGCCGCCGAGCAGGAGAAGAACCTCAAGGCGTTGATCAGATCCAGCATACTCGGAACAACTGAAGTAGAGAGCTTTTCGATCGAGAATGTCAGCGATCCTGAAAAGCCGCTGATCTACAATTTTAAGATCCGTGTGCCCGGCTATGCCTCGCGAACGGGGAAACGCCTCTTCTTTCAGCCAAACATTTTTAAGAGAAGCTCTAAGCCCCGGTTCACGGCGAGCACTCGAAAATACGATATCTATTTCAGCTATCCATACTCGGAAAAGGATGAGATAACGATCGAGTTTCCCAAGGGCTTTGCGCTCGAGAATGCCGACTCGCCTAATCCTCTATCCGATAAGCAGGGCATCGCCTCGCATAAGGTCGCGATGGGCGTTACGAAGGACGGCAAGTCGCTCGTGTATAAGCGGGACTTCTCGTTCGGTAACAACGGCTTGGTCCGTTTCGCGGCGGCAAGCTACGCCCCGCTCAAAGGATTGTTCGACGCCTTTAACCAGGCGGACGTACATCAGCTCACGCTGCGCGAGTCGGCAGCGGTCTCGACGAGCAAATAGGGAGACAGAATGTTCAATCGCTATTTATTTGCGTTCTTGTTAATTCTTTTTGCTTGTCTCGCGCTCAATACCCCGGTACTGGCGGATGAGCCGCCCGGATGGCTTACACAGGCAGCAACTGTCCAGACGCCCTTGTTCGAGATAAAGGACGTCCCGGCCGTCGTCCTTCGATACGAAGAGTCCGTGACCGTCGCATCCGATGGAACGGTAGTACGGACAACCCGCTACGCCGTCAGGATACTTGTTCGTGAAGGCCGCGAAGAAGCGGTCGCGCGTGCAATCTATACGACCGACACGGAGAAGGTTCGTGAGATCAACGCATGGCTGCTGCCGAAATCCGGCGTTGTTAAGACATACGGGAAAAAGGAGACCGTCGATATCGCGCTGGCGGGCAACGATCTCTACAACGAGGCTCGCATGAAACGTATCGATGGTTCGGACGATGCCGATACCGGCGATGTGTTCGGTTACGAAACCGTTCTCGAAGAACGAAATGTCTTTAGCCAGTTCCAGTTTCAATTCCAGGACAATTTACCGGCTATATTTTCGCGATTCAGCGTGACGCTTCCTGCCGGCTGGAAGGCCGAAAGCGTAACGTTCAACGCGGCGAAGATCGAGCCGGTGGTCAACGGAACATCGTTTACGTGGGAGATGCGCGACCTCCGCCCGATCAAACCCGAACCGTCGAGCCCCTCATTTTCGAGCCTGGCTCCGCGTGTCGCTGTGAGTTTTTATCCGACAAGTCCGACCGTCACCCAGATAAAGACGTTCGCGAATTGGAATGATGTTGCCAAGTGGATGGCCGAGATCGAAGACCCGCAGATGACGGTCAACGATGCGCTGGCTGCGAAAGCCCAGGAACTGACCGCAAATGCAACGACCGAGTTCGAGAAAATTCACGCGATCTCGCGGTACGTCCAGCAGATCCAGTATATTTCGATCCAGGTCGGGACCGGGCGAGGCGGCGGCTATCGCCCCCGCTCAGCCACTGAGGTTTTCGCGAAATCGTACGGCGACTGTAAGGACAAGGCAAACCTTATGCGAGCGATGCTCAGCATCGTAAAGATCCAATCGTACCTGGTAAGCATTACGGTAGATGATCCGGCATACGTCAGGCCGGAGTGGGCATCGCCGCATCAATTCAATCACTGCATCATCGCGATCAAGATTGCGGATACGACCACCTCGGATTCCGTGGTCACCCATCCGAAACTCGGACGTCTGCTGATCTTCGACGCGACCGATCCATATACGCGACTGGGCGATCTGCCGGAAGACGAGCAGGGCAGTTGGGCGCTGATCGATCACCCGGAGACCGACGCGTTGATCCGAATGCCGGTGATGCCCGCGGAAACGAACCGCCTCGACCGCAAGATCAATGTCTCGCTCGACACCGACGGATCGGTCATCGGTTCGTTGACCGAGCTTACGGTCGGCCAGGAAGCGGTCGGAGAAAGATCACGGCTTCGCCGGCTTTCAGGACCTGACTACAACAGGATGGTCGAAGGTTGGATCTGGCGCGGTGCTTCAGGCGCGCGGACGACGATGATCGCGCCGACCGACGACGCGGGTTCCGGATAATTCAGCTTGAATGTTGAGTTTGCGGCTGCCGCC
>JBKKAS010000397.1:0-11190 GCA_046714595.1 Pyrinomonadaceae bacterium
GGCAAAACCAGGCTCGAGACCCTCAGCCCCGAAACCTTCCGATAGAACCCGCCTCGCCGACCCCGTCAAAAAAGTCTAGCTAATCCCGCTCCTACCGGCCAAACGCCCCCGCAATTACCGCTAAAGATTGGTCTTGTAATTCGAAGCCGTTTCGGCGTATCATCGCACCAACAAACCAAGTAGTACCCTAAGTTTCTGTCGATCAGCGCAAGCTCCTCTCACAAAATAGTGCCGGGATAAGTGCCTCGGTAGACTTTCTATCAAATTTCCGTCGGAGGATCAGCAATGTTACGAATAGTTTCCTTGTTTATTTCGATCGCGGTATTAACAATGTCGGCATTTGCCCAGGCCGGCGTTTCGACGTCGGAGATCAAGGGCCGGATCACCGACCCGAACGGGGCCGTTGTCAATGGAGCGATCGTTACGGCGACAGATTCCGAAAAGGGAACCACGCGAACCGCGACGACGGATGGCGAAGGTGAATACCGGTTGCTTACGCTTCCGCCCGGCACCTACGAGCTCCGAGTTCAGGCGGGCGGATTTTCAACGCAGCTCGTCAAGGCCGTTCAAGTCACCGTCGGGCAAACGGCCGATCAGGATTTTTCTCTGCAGGTCGGTGATGCAAGCGCAACGGTCGAGGTTACGGCCGATCCGCCGGTGATCGAAACCGAGCGGTCGCAGCAGTCAACCACGATCAGCGAGAGATATATTCAGAATCTTCCGATCGATAGGCGCGACTATCTCACGTTTACCCTGCTCGCTCCCGGGGTTGTCGATTCGAACGCCCTCGCCGACAACACCGACTTCCGCGTCGCCCAAACCCCGCAGAGCGGCATTTCGTTTTATGGCAATAACGGCCGCGGGAACAGCATCACGGTCGACGGCGCCGAAGCGAACGACCAGGGCGGCGGCGTACGCGCGAATCTCAGTCAGGAAGCTGTACAGGAATTTCAGATCAACCGCAGCAGTTATAACGCGGAGTTCGGCGGTGCGAGCGGCGGCGTCATCAACATCGTCGCCAAGACCGGCAAGAACAATCTCTACGGAAGCGTATTCGCATATTTTCGCCACCAGGCGCTGGACGCTGGTGATCCGTTCGCATTCGTCCTTGATGGCAGCACGCTTACCCGGATCAAGCCCGATGCCAACCGGCAACAGTTCGGTGTCAGCTTAGGCGGGCCGTTCAAGAGAGACCGTACGTTCTTCTTTGCGGCGTACGAAGGTCTGCGAAAACGTGAATCGGCGGCCGTACCGCTCGTGACGAACCTCAACATTTTTCAGCCGACGGCCGGGCAGAACGTGATTCTAAATGCGCTCGCAACGAATCCGAATCAAGCTCCGATAACATGCTTTACCGGACAGCCGCAAATTACGCCGGCTCAGTGTTCGGCCGCCCTTCGGGGCCTTTTGACGGCCGACCAGCCGACGATCGATCTCTTCAGGAACAACAGCGGCGTGTTTCCGTTCCCCAGCGATTCGCACAATCTTTCGTTCCGGGTCGATCACGTTCCGAGCGTAGAGAACAGCTTTTTTGCGAGCTATCGCTTTAACGACCGCAAAGATGGAAACCAGTCTACGCGCGCTCTTCTCGCCTTTTCACGTTCGAACAATGTTTCCGTTCTCGATCACAATCTGACCGGATCGTGGACGCATATCGTCGATTCAAACACGTCGAACGAGATGCGGGCGCAGTACAACTACAACCAGCTTTTTGTAGAATCGAACGATCCCAACGGACCCGAACTGAACGTAGCGGGTTTCGGATTCTTCAACCGCGATATCTTCCTGCCGAGTTACAACATAGATCGCCGTTACCTGTTCTCGGACGACCTCACGATGGATCGCGGCAACCACCGCTTGAAACTCGGTTCTAGTTTTTTAATGCGGCATGGTTTCTTTGATTCGCGGACGTTTTTTGGCGGGCGTTTTGGATTTGGCACGCTCCCCGGAGCGCTGGTTAGCCCGCAGCTAGCTGCTACTTCGATCAACTCGCTCCAATCGCTGGATCTCGGACTTCCGCAATCGTATCAACAGGGGTTCGGTGATGGCATCGTCGGCGGTGCACTTCCGTATTGGGCAATCTACGCTCAGGACACGTGGAAAGCGTTTTCCAATTTAACGCTCAATTTCGGGCTGCGATATGAGGTCGACCACCGGCGCGCGCCGCTCCGAACTTTCTACGGAGCTGTCGGGCCGCGCGTCGGGTTTGCCTGGGATCCGTTCAAAAAAGGCAAGACCATCGTTCGCGGCGGGTACGGGATCTTCTACGCTCAGATACCATTCGTGATCGATTACGTCGTGCAGTCGCTGAACGAGATCGACGGCTTCCGGCAGATCCCGCAGGTCTTGACGACGCTGAATGCGGCAAACCCGCTGGCCGTTAACGGGCCGATCAACATCTTCCGGACGCTTCGTGCTCAGGGCGTGATCGGAATTCCAACTACGACTCGGACGATCACTCCGGCCGACCTCACGCAATTCGGGATAACGATCTCGCAGACGGGCCCGCGTAACCCGCTGGCCGTCATATTCCGCGAGGACCCAAACTATCGCAATCCGACGGCACAGCAGGGAAGCGTGGCGATCGAGCATGAATTCGCACGGGGCTTCAGCGCATCGGTCAGTTACATCTGGGCATTGACCCAGTTCATTACGCGTGCGAGAGATACTAACTTACTGCCGCGACCGCTCAGCTCGCGAGGTATTCGCGAATGGGGTGGAGCGTTTGCGCCCGATTGCGCCGGAGCGTTGATCGTGAACTGTTTCCGGACCCCGACGCTGTTCCAGGAAATAATCTACGAGGCGAGCTCGTCGGCGAATTACAACGGAATGATCGTCGAGTTTCAGAAGCGTTTCGGAGATCACTATGCGGTCGCGGGAAATTACACTTTCAGCAAGGCATTCGATCAGGTGACCGACTACAACAGTGATTTCCGGGCATTCGACCAGACGGATAATCGAGCTGAGTACTCGTTATCTGCGTTCGATCAACGGCATAAGTTTGTCATTTATGCCGTGCTCCAATCTCCGTGGCGTCATGCGCTTTTGCGCGACTGGACGCTGACGCCGATATTCCGGGCAAACAGCGGGCGGCCGTTCAATCTGCTCGCCGGAATCGACGTAAATGCCGACCGCAGCTCGAATGGCGACAGGCCGCTGCTGGTTACGAATGGCGTCACATTCGGCTCGATCCCTCGTAACATTGGAACCGGTCCGAGCTTTCAAACTTTCGACGTCCGGCTGACGCGAGCGATCGGATTTTCTGAGACGGTCCGTCTCGAGTTGACGGCCGAGGCCTTCAATCTTTTCAATCGGTTGAACTATGCCTCGGTGAACAATACGGTCGGCTCGACATTCCCAACCACGCAGGACGTGCGTGGGATAGAAGGCCTCGGACCGAGCACGCCGCTTGGCTTTACATCCGCCTTTGACGCGCGGCGCATTCAGTTGGGAGCGAAGTTGAGATTCTAGGAAACGAGGTTTCTTTCCACCACTTGCGGCGGGCATCGGCCCGCCTTTTTTTGTTTTCGCGTGAGGTCGAGTTCTATAATGAGGATCATAAACGTCGAGCGAGGGAGGATTGATATGTGGGAAAGCGACGAGGGTAGAAATGTTTCGTACTGGCAGGCTAGCGAGAACGGTCCGACGACTGGCTCGTTGACCGAATCTGTAGAAACGGATGTCTGCATCATCGGCAGCGGCATCGCGGGTCTGACAACAGCCTATCTGCTGACCCGTGCAGGAAAAAAAGTTGTAGTGATCGATGACGGCCCGATCGGCGGCGGTGAGACGTCCCGCACAACGGCACACCTCTCATCAGCGATCGATGATCGGTATTATCGGATCGCGAAGTGGCATGGCGATGATAAGGCAAAGCGTGCGATCGAAAGTCACTCCCGTGCGGTTGATGAGATCGAAAAGATCGTATCCATGGAAACGATCGACTGTGATTTTTCCCGGCTCGATGGATATTTGTTCGAGGCCGAAGAAGGTGACGACGATCTAGATGAAGAACTCGAAGCAGCGCATAAGCTCGGATTCGATAAGATCGAAATGGTCAATCGAGCTGCACTAAAAGATTTCAACACCGGCCGCGCACTCCGATTCCCGAATCAGGGACAATTTCACATACTCAGGTACCTGTCTGGCCTCGTAAACTCGATCGAGCAAAACGGTGGAAAGTTGTTTTCGAATACCCGCGCCGTCGAGTGGAAGGGTGAGGATTCGCCCACGGTGAAAACGCTGGATGGTCAAACGATCAAAGCCGGCGCCGTCGTCCTCGCCACGAACTATCCGCTCCAGAGCAAAATGTTCGCCCAGCTTCCGGCGTACCGCACATACGCTATTGGCGTTCGCATTCCGAAAGGCTCGGTCGAGAAGGTCCTGCTGTGGGACACGGGCGATCCTTACCACTACATACGGATCCAGGAAGAGTCGGATCACGACATCTTGATCGTCGGCGGCGAAGATCATCGCACGGGTCAAGAGAACGACGGCGACGAGCGCTTTCAAAGGTTATGGAAATGGACGGCGGCGCGTTTCGCCTCGGCGGAACGTGTGGTCCATCGATGGTCTGGACAATGCTTCGAAACACACGACGGACTCGCCTTCATCGGCCGATATTCGGAGGACGAGCCGAACGTTTATCTGATCACCGGCGACTCGGGGATGGGAATGACGCACGGCACTATCGGCGGCATGCTGGTTTCAGATCTGATCCTCGGCCGCGAAAATCCGTGGACCGATGTCTACGATCCTTCCAGGCTTGCTACCCAATCGATCGTCGAGGCAGTTCCGGAGGTCATCAAGTCGACCGTACCGTATGTTGATTGGATCACCGGCGGCGATGTCTCGTCGGTCGACGACATACAGAATGGGGAAGGAGCGATCATTCGCGAGGGCGCGTCGAAGATCGCGGCCTACCGCGACGAGGACGGAAAGCTGCATCGACGATCCGCCGTGTGCACTCACATGGGCTGCATCGTGCGTTTCAATTCAGCGGAGAAAACCTGGGACTGCCCGTGTCACGGTTCGCGATTTGGTGTCGACGGACACGTGATCAACACACCGGCTATGTCGCCGCTTGGGCCGGCTGAAGAAGACGCTTGATCTCATCGATCTTCTCAAGCGCTGCTTGCTCCCCAAGCTCGACAAGCTCGTCGCGCTTGGCGAGTTCATCGGGACGGATATGCGCGATCTGCGGTTCGATCACGATGTCTGCGCGGTAATGCTGATTTCGGGATGCAGTACGTATCATCATCATCGCCGATTGAAAAAAAGTTCCGAGCAATGTGCTCGGCCTTCCCCAAAACGTCGAGCCGCAGGTCAACAGATCCACGGCAATAACGATGTCGGCGCCAAGCTTGCGAACGGCCCGCGTCGGCATCGGCGACACCACGCCTCCGTCGATCAGCGCCCGGCCTTCGCCATCGATGACCGGGACAAAGACGCCCGGGATCGCACAGCTTGCGCGGATCGCCAGGGCGAGATCGCCTTCATCTCGCAAAACGACTTCGTCACCGGTTTCCAGATTGCATGCTACGGAAGCGAAGGGAAGCTTCAGGTCTTCGAAGCGGGTTACGGGAAAACTCTTTTCGATAAAGCTGCCCATCGCAGCGTTGGACAAAAGACCGCGCGGCGAATACGAAAATCCCGCTACATTGAACCAGCTGACTTTTTTCCCGATCTTAATTATCTCGGCGACGGACATGCCTGCGGCAAACGCTCCTCCGACGAACGACCCAGCGGATGTGCCCGCCACAAGATCGATCGGGATACCGTTCTCGGTCAGTGCTTTTAATACACCGACATGAGCGAAGCCCCGTGCTCCGCCGCCTGAGAGTGCAAGTCCGATTTTCTTTTCCAACATAGGGTCGTAGAGTCTCGCCTTAGAAGTTCAGACAGGGACTCGGCGGCTCAGCTCGTTTCTTTGCGAACTTTGCGGGCTTGGCGTGAACCTTGTTATCTCACGCAAAGCTCGCTAAGGCCGCAAAGGAAGAAGACTCACGCCTAAAGGCGTAACTCTTACTCGTTGATTTTAACTGCTTGGTATGGAAAACTTAAATCCCAACAATGACCCCTCAAGGATCCCATTCATTTTCGAAAGAGCAATTCTCAGCAGACATCGCGGCCGAATGGGTTTGCCCGGTTTGTTCGCGGCGCACGCCGGATGCTTTCGTTCCGCTCTCCGAGTTTGACGAAGATTTGCAGAAACTTATAACCGCAAACTCACCGGACACACGCGAGTTTGCCTCGATCTGCGTCAGGTGTCTCGGGCTGTTCGAGCGGGGCAAGGACCATATCGAGCAGGATGCCGCCGTCCGAAAAGACGGTTCGCACGTTCTTTCAACGCCGCTTCGACTCGATGCCGACCAGAGGTTTACGGGCAAAGGAGTGACAATCGCTTTTCTCGATTCCGGATTTTATCCGCATGTCGATCTGACGACGCCGAGGAATCGCATCATCGCGTATCGCAATATGCTTGAGCCGGACGGCGAGCTCGGCTCGCTTTTTCAGCCGGATGTCGCAAGCTGGCACGGGATGATGACATCCGTCGTCGCGGCCGGAAACGGGTCACTATCGAACGGATTTTACCGCGGGCTGGCACCGGATTCGGACGTCGTTCTCGTCAAGCTGGCGCGGACGGGACGGATCACGGACGAGAATATTCGCGAAGGACTCGAGTGGGTGCTCGAGAATCGAGAAAAGTACAAAATTCGAATTGTGAATATTTCCGCCGGCGGTGACTTCGAGCACACCTATCTCGACGATCCACTTTCGCAGACGGTCGAGAAGTGTACGGCGGCCGGTATCACGGTTGTATGCGCGGTCGGGAATGCAGGCCATCTGCCGGATCATCCCGTGTTCCCGCCGGCAAGCGCTCCGTCATGCATCGCAGTCGGCGGTCTGGACGACAAGAATTCGATCAATCGCGCCAAACGCGGAATGTACCGCTCATCCTACGGACCGACCGTCGACGGTCTTCAGAAGCCGGAGGTCATCGCGCCGTCGATCTGGGTTCCGGCTCCGATCTTACCGAACACGCCAACCGCGCAGCAGGCTGAACTGCTGCAGGAACTGGACAAGAGCGTAGACGGCGAGCTTCACGATATGATCCGCGCGAATCCGGGAGTTGACGCCGAGCTCGATGCCGCGCTCGACCGTCCGGTCCACAGCATCCGCCAGATCATAATTCTCAAGCTTCGCCGCGAGAACGTCATCACCCGTCATTACAAATACGTTGACGGTACGTCGTTCTCGGCACCGATCGTCTCATCGCTTGTCGCGCAGATGCTCGAAGCTAACTCGTCGCTTACGCCGCAAAAGGTAAAACGCATCCTTATCTCGACGGCCGAACGCCTTCCGCATTATGAAGTGGATCGACAAGGCTGGGGCGTCATCGACCCTCGCCGTGCGGTTGAAGCGGCGCTCACGTTTTGAGTCCCGCCTTTAGGCGGCTGATCCGTAATTAGTTTGGAGTTCCGCCTTCAGGCGGCCGATCCGCAATTAGTTTGGAGTTCCGCCTTTAGGCGGCTGATCCGCAATTAGTTTGGAGTCTTTAGCGACCCTTCAAAATATGTCCCACTTTTTCCCATAATCCAGGATGGGATACTCTCGCCAAACCGCCTCCGCCTGTTCCCGCCCGACTTCGTTCAGATACTCCACCGCGTTTGACCACGGCCAGTCTTGCCACGTTTGAACGTACCCGTGGTGAACGGCGTTATTTAGAACATAGTTCAATGACGCATAGAAGTGGCGCTCGGATTTGATCTTGCGTTCAAAGCAATTGTGCCAGACGTGCCGCCCGCGGGCGGCGTCCTCGCCGTTCCATTTATAGGACGAGCGTCCGTGAAAGAGTCCTAGTTCGTTTCGGAGCTCTTTCATTTGGGCGGTTTCTAAAAGTAAGTGGTAATGGTTTGGCAAGATGCACCAGGCAAAGATCGACTCGGTGAACTTCTCACATGCTTCGAGCACGCCATTCTCACACTCGGTCATTCTGCAATTGTTTGCCCCCGGAATATGGCGGTGCTCGTAACAAGCGGCCGATACCAAGTAACGCGTTAAGTGCTTGGAATCGAAGTGCGGCGGCGAATGTTTAGGAAGTTTCTGGATTCGACGATACTCGCGAACTTCCTCGCGCTGCTCGTCTGTAAGGGAGCGCCAATAATACATAGGAGAAGGAAGGCCGCCTTAAGGCGGAACTCAAAACTATTTTCAAACAGCCGCCTGAAGGCGGTACTCAAAACAAATTAATTATTCTTAAAATTATAAACGATCTGCCCGGTGGTGTTCGCTGCATCGATACGCATTTTTGATTGACGGGCCGCATTTTCGGCCGCGGATCGCAACAGCGGATGGCCGCTGATAGCGCGGGCCGAGACAACGTTGCCGTTCCCGTCGACCGAAACCTGAACCCGGACTTGTCCGGAAGCCCCGATCTGCTTCGCCATCGGCGGATAGATCGGTCGAGGGAGGTTGACGGCCATTCCGTTCAAAACGCCGCCATTCAAATTTCGCGGCGGCGTAGAGACCGGACGCGGCGTGGGCGAACCCGGCCGAATTATCGTCGGCTGTGGAGTCGGGATCGGGGTCCGTGACGGGGTTGGAGTTGCGTCGGGGTCATCGGGCGTCGGCGAGGGTGTCGGACTGGGACTTGGTCTTGGCGTCGGTGTAGGCGTTTTGACGTTCGCGTTCACGTTCGTATTGACGGTGGTGTTCGCGTTGAAGTTCGCGTTGAGGTTGAAATTGAAATTGGTGTCGATGCCGAGATTAGTATTCGCGTTAATGTTCGCGTTGGCATTCACATTTGTGTTGACGTTCGAGTTTGCCGAGTCGCCACGTTGTAGCAACCATATGCCTGCACCGGCGATCGAAAGAACGACAATCGTTCCAAGTATCGTTAAGATCACCACCTTTGCGGTGTTGGATTTCGCAGGTGGATTATAGTGCGGCACGCGGGCACGCGATTGTTGCTCGCGGGCTTCTTCATACGTCGGCACGACGATCCGCGGGCGATCTTCATGCGGCTCCATTGGGACGGGAACGTTGCGCCTCACTACCGTGACATCGTCCGGATCGTCGTCGATCACTTCGTCGATGCTCTCACTCGGCATCGCGACAAACTTCGGCTCTTCCTCGTCCAGTAAGGGTGTGCCGTCCTTCATACAAAACCGCAAGATCTCTTCGTCGTAACGCGTTTCGCAGGTCGGGCAATATTTCATAATTGTTGGATGTTCGGCCGACGGAAGTATTGGTAGGAATGTTTTAACACAATTGGCGCATTTCCGTGAAGACGACTACCGGTTCACGTAAAAGTGAAAAGGCCCGGATCCTGGCCCGAGCCTTTTTTTCTTTGCCCTGTATTCGTTCGCGGCAGATCCCTACGCTAGTTGCCGGGCGATCAAAGCGTAACTTCGATCTCGCCGTTGTCATTATCTTCCGGCTCGCTGTCCGATTCGTCCAGGTCCTCAGGGTCAAGAGCTACACCGTGGTTTACGAGCAGCTTCTCGATCTCTTCCGCCGAAGCATGATCCCACGCGTTGTCGCCTTCCCGATCCCTCAAATTAACATCCGCCCCGGCAAGCAGAAGCACCCGCACGTTTTCCAGATTGTCGTTGCCGGCGGCGTTCATAAGGGCGGTCATACCTCCGTCATTCTGCGCGTTCAACTCGGCGCCCGCTTTTATGAGAGCGAGCAGTACCTCCGGTTTGGCCGAGCCCGCGGCACGGATCAAAGCAGTGTCTCCGTCCCTTGTGACGCGGTTCACTTTCGCCTCATATCGCAGCAGCAACTCAACAAGCTCGAGCGGAGCGTCTTCGTCGAGGCTCATCAATACGGTTTCGTGTTCGTCGTTCCGAATGTTTACCTTCGCACCGAAATCCAGGAGGAGCGTGACTACCTCTATATTCCCGTTCTCGACCGCGACGAAGAGCGGCGTCGTACCGTCTTCTTCCTTATGGTTGGGATCCTCGCGGCGAACAAGAAGATTTCTAACTTCCTCGACGTCATCGGCGGCGACCGCGATGGCGAGTTCACCTTCATATTCAGGCCCGACAGCAATGGCACCGCCGACCGAAACCTCTATCGCCGATATGTCCACCGTAATGTCGACCACGGCTTCTTCATCGCCGACAACAAAGCTCTTTTCCGTCGCGGCAAAACCCATCTGGGCGGTGGTCACGAGCACATACGATCCGAGTTTGACGCCCTCGAATCGATAGCCGCCGTCGACGTCGGTATTTATCTTTCCGATCGTGTTTCCGTTCCGGTCACTTAACGAGATCGGGAGATTCGGTATAACCGCTCCGTTCGGATCGACGGCCTTGCCCCGAATGATCTTGTTCGGGGCGTCGATCTGCGGATCCGCGGTTTTCTTCTTGTCGTTCGGCAAATCTTCGCATTCGCTTACACTCGTCGGCGCGGGAGCGTTCACGGGAACGGCGGCACCGCCCTGTGCGTAAACCAGTGTCGACAAGCTCAATGATGCCGTCATTACACCCGCGGCCATTAGCGGCACGCGCCGTCGGGTGATCTGGGTAAGGTCTTCCGCGAACAACGGCGCTTTCGTTTCCGGGCGTTGAATGTAGCGGATGCATAGCGAACCACCCGACTTGCGCACAATGCGGCGTGCTTCTTTCCGCGTCATTGCGGAGATGTTGTTGACGTCTTTTGCACAGTGGGTGCAAAAACGCACTTTGTTGTTGCCGATCATTTCGTCCCAGGCCTGCGTGCATGGGGCATTGACTCGAACCGAATCGATAAACTTCTTTTTCATACACTTCTCCTAAAAAGCATTTCAGCGGCAATAGCCGGAATACCCAAAATCGGACTCAATTTTGGCGGTAGTTAAATTTGAAAAAACGAAATGTCGATCGACATCTCCTTGATGCGGTGAGTTTTTGGATTGGTTGCTTGGGTAGGAAAAGACTCGACAGACTAATTTATGAACTCATCACCACTCGGCGCGGCGAAGAATTTCTGGTCAGCCTCGGGGACTTCTTCCTCCAGGTTCCATATCTCGAACAATGCGGGCGGGCATTCGGTGACGAACCTCGACGGCTTTTGTAAAACGGTCTGGCGGTTATAGTCGGTCATCATCAGCGGGTATGTGATGTAGAGCTCGTCCTTCGCCCGCGTCAGCGCGACGTACCACAGGCGTCGTTCTTCTTCCTCGCTGTCGATCTCGCGCAA
>JBKKAS010000398.1:0-16894 GCA_046714595.1 Pyrinomonadaceae bacterium
GCGTTTAGATCGTCGCCGAATTGACGCCCGATGAAAACGTTTTCAATAAAACCGTCAAACCCGGACGCGTGTGAATATCCGACGCTCGACGTCAAGAGCTGCTTCGGCGCATACGGGACTCGATTTCCGGTTATCTCACACGCAGACGACGAGACTCGCCGGTCAGTTGGACAGTAAACGTTGAGTATCGACGCGCTCGTCACGCTGCTAAGTCGCGTCCCGCGAAACTCGGCGATGGGAAGATAGGTATATGACGTCCGGAAGTAAAAGTTGTGCGGCGATCGGAACATCGCAGACGAATCGAGGGACGCTGTAAACTCAAACCCTTGCTGCTGCGTTTGGCCACCGTTCGTCAACTGTGTTCCGCTCGCGATCGAGGCAGCTACTATCTGGTTCTCGTAGTCGTTGCGGAAGAATGTAGCCGCCAGCTCGGCGCCGCGAACGGGCCGCGTTCGCACGCCGGCTTCATAATTCCAACTAAGCTCGGAATCGAGATCGACGACCCCGCCGGCATTGGTCACTACATCCTCGACCCGCGGCGGAGCGAATCCTTTGTGAACGCCGGCGAACAACGTCGTATTCTTCAAACCCGAGTAGGCAACGCCAAGCCCCGGAATAACTACCGTCAGCGATGTCGTTCCCGTGGCCGGCGTCCCGCTAGCTGTTAAAAGGTTTGATCGCTTGTACTGAATGTTTTCTATCCGCACGCCCGGCGTGACCGCAAGGTTTTTCCAAAGGAATCGGTTTTGCACGAAGCTTGAATACGCCAGCGTCTCGCGCTCGTTGTGCTCATTAAATACACCGTCCCGCGAATTTGGAAGATCGCCATACTTGCTAACGCGGTGTTGATCTTCGCGATGAATACGGAAACCAAGTTCCAATTGATTGGTGATCGGCCCGAGTCGAAATCCGGTGTGCACGCGAGACTCGATACCCAAGGTCAGATAATCGCGCAAGTTTCCGCGGTTGCCGCAAGTGGTATTTAGATCCGCCAGGCTCAGGCAATCGATATCACTGATCGGATTGGTCGAATCGCTCGGGCGGAAAAGCCGCAGCGGACGTTCACCCGAATTCGACGTCTGCCGCCACCAGTCACGCGAGAAATAATTTGAATAGAGGTTCGTCGTGAGGTTTATCTTGGGCGTCAGAACCGCCGCGTGCTGCAGAGTAAATCCATAACGCCGTCCGCTGAAGTAATCATTCTTGAAAATGTTACCTCGCGGGTTGGCAGCGAACTCGGCTTCGGTCGCACCCGTGTATGTGAGATTCGAATCCTCGCGGAAGAACGTGAATTTCGCAGTCACTGCGTTACGGTCGTTGAGGTTGTACGTCGCCTTTGCAGCGAGATCGTAAAGTTTGAAGCTCGTATTCTCACGTGAGCCGTCGCCCCGCTTGTGATTGAAATTAGTGATGAACCCGAGCCGGCCAAGTGTCGCGCCGGCACCTGCCGATCCATTGAAGAAGCGCGCGTTTCCGCCCTCCAGCTTTAGATTGAACGCCGGTTTTGGGGGCGGTTGTGGGGTTAAGTAATTGATCAAGCCAGCGATAGTCTGTGGTCCGTAAGCGATCTGCCCGGAGCCCTTTAGGACCTCGATCGACTCATATCGTTCGACGGGTGGGTGATAGTAAGCGGCGTTGTCGCCATACGGAGCGAACCCGAGCGGAACGCCATCCTCGAGTAGAAGCACCTTCGTTGAACGGGTTGGGTTCGTACCCCGGATGCCGATGTTCGGTCGCAATCCGAACCCCTCCTCGTCGCGGACGTGGACGCCTGCGATCTTGCGGAGAGCCTCAGAAAAGTTAAATACGCGGCTGTTCTCCAGAGTTCGTGCGTCGAGTCGCTGGATCGATCCCGGAATTCCCGCGAGACTTTCCGGCGTGCCTGCTAAAGAGCTCGTCGTAACGGAAACCTCTGCCGCTACGGCGAGCGGCTCGAGCAACAGATCGACTGGAGCTTTTGCCGGCAACGACAGCTCCCGAACCAATGAGCCGAACGAAGCGGCACTTACCGTGATCCGGTAATTGCCATCGGGCAGGTTTGCAAATGCGTACGTGCCCGAACTATCGGTCACGGTCTCAACGCGAAAGCGAACCTCGCGCTTCTCGAGCCGAACCGGCGCTCCGGAGATCGGGGCGCCGTTAGAGTCGATGACACGCCCATTTAGAACCCGAGGCCCTTGTGCGAGCACCCCGGTCGCCGCACACACCAAAAGAAAAGTAATAATGATCCGTGATATGAACGCAAAATTGATCGATGACATCTCTGTTCCGCTGGAATGAATTAGCAATTTAATCCCTTAATGAAAACGACTTTCAATTTCAGATTATCTCCATTTAAACGGATTTTGAAAGCTCTGTCAAACATTCCGGGATTTTTTTTGATTATTAGAACGCTCGGAAGTCTCGTTTATTCACCGCTAAAGCGTGGGGAACGCTTTTCAAAGAAGGCCCAAACCCCTTCTTTGAAATCTGCCGACTGGCCCGATTCGACCTGGCAATCGGCTTCGAGACGAAGCTGCTCGGTAAGGTCATTTGAGAAAGAGGCGTTCAACATACGCTTAACGCGGCCGATCGCCGCCGTGGGGCCAGCCGCGAGCTTCGTAGCGAGGGCGAGAGCTTCAGGCATCAAAGCTGCCGCGGGAACTACGCGGTTGATCATTCCGATCTCGGCCGCGCGCCCGGATGAAATGGTCGAACCCGTCATCAACATTTCGGCTGCGAACTTTTCGCCGATCGCGCGTGGCAGGAAAAACGTACCGCCGCAATCCGGCGAAAGCCCGATACGCACGAACGCTTCGTTAAAGCTGGCGTCATCGGCCGCAATCACAAGATCACAAGCCAGGGCGAAGTTTGTTCCGGCTCCGGCGCAAACGCCATTGACGGCAGCGATAAAAGGGATAGGAGTTTCGCGAATCAGGGCTATTACCTCGTGCAGGGCTTTCAGCGGTGCATCAAGAAATGCTTCGATGCTTCCTCTCGATTCACCCATCGCTTTCATTTCGCGCAGATCGCCGCCCGAACAAAAAGCGCGGCCGGTTCCGGTGAGGATAACAGCGCGGGCGCCATCCGAGATCGCTTGCTTCACCGCGGCCGCGAGGTCTTTACCCAACTGAAGCGAGAGCGCGTTCAGAGCCTCAGGCCGATTCATCTGGATCGTTGCGACGCTGTCATCGCAACTGTAGAGAACGGTCTCAAAGTTCATAAAAGTATATTGGACGGGGAGAAAGAAGCGTGCGGGTAGTCGGGAGATCTAGGCAAAACGCGCACGTGAGCGACTTGCTTCGTGGCATTCGCGGCAGAGGACGGTCCTGCCGACCTTCGGCTGAAAAGGTACCTGGTCGTGCTTTCCGCAGTGATCGCAGACGATCTGATAACGCTTTGGCGCTTCACCGCCTTCAGCCGCCTTTTTTGAACGACATTTTGCACACCGCTGTGGCGACATCATGTTGCGTTGATAAAAGATCTCCTGTTCCTTTTCCGTGAAAAGGAAAGTTTCTTTACACTGAACGCACGTTGTTTCGACGTCCGGCATGTCTTTATCTCCTTATTCTGCGAATCCAGAGGGTGATGCGGGTAAGTCTAACACAAGGTTTCACGCTTTCTGCAATGACTTACGCCGCGGCCAACGCGGCTACATGCGCAACGGCGGTTCCGCCGAGTGTTTCCAGGTTGTATCCGCCTTCGAGACATGAAACCACGCGCCCGTCACAAACGTCGTCGGCCCATTGCATAACCGTTTTCGTCATCGATACGAAGTCGGCGTCCTTGAGCTGCAACTGCCCGAGCGGATCCGTCTTATGTGCGTCAAATCCCGCTGATATAAAGATCAGGTCCGGCTTGATCGCCGATGCAATGTCTTCGATCGCCGCTTCAAAAACGCGCCGTTGTTCGTCGGCCGAAACAAATGCTTTTACCGGAACATTCAAGGTCTTGCCGAGGCCTCGGCCCTGACCCGTCTCACCGCGAGAGCCTGTGCCCGGATACCACGGATACTGGTGCATCGAAAAAAAGAAAACGTCCCGGTCGGAATAGAAAATTCCCTGCGTGCCGTTTCCGTGATGGACATCCCAATCGACGATCGCGATCCGGTCGATCTCTTTGTACTTGTTCTGCGCGTAACGGGCGGCGACTGCGACATTGTTAAAAAGGCAAAAGCCCATGGCATGTTCGGCTGTTGCATGATGTCCGGGCGGCCGTGCGGCGACAAAAGCATTTTTCGCTTTGCGTTGCATTACAGCGTCGACCGCCGTGCATGCACCACCTGCCGCAAATAATGCCGCGTCAAACGACTTCATGGAGATCATCGTATCGGCATCCAGCCGGTACATGCCGGATTCGAACGCAGACTCCACGCGCTTAAAATGCTCTTTCGTGTGTGTCGCCTGGATAATCCCCTGTTGCGCCCTGTCGGGCGTGATCTCGACGAGATCGTTCCATAACTTACTGTTGTTTCTTATCGCGTCGATTACCACACGGTAACGCTCGGGCGTCTCCGGATGACCGGGACCCGTGTCGTGCTTTTCGTACATCGGATGGTGAATTAGCGCAGTTGGCATTGATTACAGTCTAACGCAGAGACTGCGGAGGTCGCAGAGGTGTAAAACTCAATCTCTGCGTCCTCTTCGATCTCTGCGTTAAATAAAAGCCGTTTCGTGCAGTAGCTCGCCTTTCTCAAATCGTTCGATCGACAGGGATGAAACGTCGAGAAAGCTCGATTTTCCATCGAGAATTATTTCAGCCAGAGCGCGCCCTGTAGCAGGTGAGTGCATTACACCGTGGCCGGAAAAACCATTCGCGAAATACAATCCTTCGACGTCGCAGCCGCCGAGAATGGCATGATGATCGGGTGTGTTCTCGTACAATCCGGCCCTGCATTTTTCGCGCACAACCTCGGAGTCGCAGAGAAACGGCGCCCGAAGCCTGGCCCGTGCGTACACCTTGTCGATGAATGCATCATCGAAATCTGTATTGGTGGATGTCGGTTCGTCGGGATCCGGATAGGCGAAGAGAACGTCCGAGTTTTGAGTCCCGCCTTCAGGCGGCCTTGCCGTCCAGTCGATCGCGGGTCTGAAATGAAATCCGCTGCCGATGTCGATCACCATTGGCATCTCTGATGGGAGCCGTTCGCGTGTTCGCGCCCAGACGATCTGCCGACGCTGTGGCTCAACCGGTAGATCGATCCCAGCCGTCGCAGCCAGCTCTTTCGCTAGAGCACCCGAGCAAAGCACGACCTTTTCACACTCGATCAAATCGTCCTCCGTTCGCACGCCGAGCACGCGACCGCCTTTCGTTTCAATTGCGATGACGCGTGTGCCAAACTCGATCCGCGCGCCGTTTCGGATCGCCGCATCGGTAAACCCGCGCATGATTGCGAGCGGGTTTATGAATCCATCATGCTTGCCAAAGCTCCCGCCGACTATGTCGTCGCAGTTCATACCCGGCACGATCTCGCCGATCGTCCTCGCGTCGATGATCTCGACATCTTCTACGCCAAGCAATTTTTGTTTTTCGACGCTTCGGTTTAAGTAATCCAACTGTTCGACGGTCGTCGCAAAGAACAGATAGCCCCTCGGCTCGTAGCCGCAATCAACTTCCCAGTTCCTGAAGAAGTCGATCGAGTACAGAGAGAGCTTGATATTGATGTCGGTTTCGAACTGAGCACGTACGCCGCCGGTCGCAGCGCCCGTTGAACCGAGTCCCTGCTCCGATTCCCTTTCGAGAATTAGAACATCTTTCGCGCCGCCCTTTGTGAGGTGATACGCGACGCTTGCGCCGACGACTCCGGCGCCGATTATAACTATGGACGCATTTGGCACGGGTGAATCAAATTGAAATTGTCAGTTTTCACCTTTCAGTTTTAAGTTTGTCCGGAAACATTCTTCGGAGAAACTGAAAACTGAAAACTGAGAAATGAAAACTACTTTGCGAAAACCTGAGAGAGATCGTTGAAGCCCTTGAACTCGAGCGCGTTACCGCTTGGGTCGAGGAAGAACATCGTCGCTTGCTCGCCGACTTCCCCGGCGAATCGGATCTTTGGCTGGATGACAAATTCGACGCCCTTGGTTCTTAATCTGTCCGCCAGGGACTTCCACTCTTCCATCGCGAGAACGATACCAAAATGCGGGACTGGAACGTTGTCGGCATCGACGTCGTTGGTTACTTTCGAGCCAGCCGATTCCGGTGCGAGGTGGGTCACGATCTGATGGCCGTAAAGATTGAAATCGATCCAGCACTCAGAACTGCGGCCTTCTTCGCATTCGAGCACGCCGCCGTAAAACTCGCGGGCGGCGTCAAGATCGTGAACGGGGAAGGCTAAATGAAAAATGTTATTCATTGTTACTGACGTGTTTGGCGATCTGCCGAATTGATCCGAGGTGATAAGCCGTGTGGGCAACCATTCCGATCGCCATGCCGGTGCGGTCTTCGGTCCAGTCTTCGACCGACGCAAGACAGCGAAGTACATTTTCGTACGCATGTCTTACGCTCCCGCGCAACGCATCCCATTCGGCGTCGTTGACGGTCTCGATGAGCCAGCTGTCTTCCCAGTTGACACGGTCCGTGCGGCCGTTGATGAACTCGCCAAGCCGGTCCAGGTAAAACTTGGCGTGTTCTGTTTGAGCGGCGACCGTCGTCCCGGTGAATTCTGTCGATGCCTGCGCGGCCGATAGTGCCCCCACCGTGCTAAAGAATCCAACGCCGCGGTCAAGATACGCGCTCGCCTGCCCTTCGGGCGAACCTTCGAAGCTCTCACGCAATAAATACGCGATGGCCCCGATGAACTGTTGCGTCGAGATCTGATCCTTACTGTTTTCCATCTGTGCTAACTTAAAACTTGTGTCTGACTCCACTGCCAAATTCCTCGACGAATTTAGTCGAAGCCTTTCTGCTCAGAGCTTTGTAAAGCTTACGTTAAGCAATTATAAAGGCGCCGAACAGCATCTGCAAAAAGTGTCGGCCCGGCTTATCGCAACAAAAAAAGGTGAACGGCTCTTCGTGCAATATCGTCACGACACACGCGACGTTGCGAAGAACTACGACGTTCAGAGCGCGGCTCGGCAAATTCGTACTCTTCTCGAGTCAGGATTTCGCAGCGGTCATCTCTTTACGACGTCGAACGATTTCCAACTCACGATCGGAAAGAAAAGCTCGCGTCTCGTCTCTGGGAAGCCGACATTTACGGAACGCCCGGCGCCGGCACACGATCGAGAGAAACAGTCGCTTATCAACCCTGACGTTTTTTATTTGAAAGCCCTGGGCATCGCGACCGACAACGGAGAGATCCGCGCCCAGCAGCAGGACAAGTGGCGTCAGATAAATAAGTATGTCGAGATCCTCGGTTCTCTTTTCGATAAATCGTCGCTGAAGGGCCGGCAGGAATTGCGAATTATCGACATGGGTTCAGGCAAGGGCTATCTCACTTTCGCCGCCTATGACTATTTTGCCAATTCTCTCGGCATAAACGTGAAGTTGACCGGTGTGGACACCAACCAGAACCTGGTCGACTTTTGTAGCGAGGTTGCAAGGTCTGGCGGCTTTGACGGTTTGGAATTCGTAAACGGGAATATCGCGGACACCGATATCGGCGATGTTGATATCCTGATCGCGCTCCATGCGTGCGACACCGCGACGGACGACGCGTTGTACAAGGGTATTACCGGAAATACCGAGATCATTATCGCCGCTCCGTGCTGCCACAAGGAGGTCCGCCGACAGATGAGATCCCCGGCCGTGCTGCAGGATATTTTGAAACACGGAACGATGCTTGAACGCGAGGCAGAAACGATCACGGACGGTCTTCGTTCGATGCTGCTCGAAAAGAATGGCTATTCGACGAAGATCTTCGAGTTTGTCCCGGTCGAACACACCCCTAAGAACAATATGATCGTCGCGACTCGTCGCGGTTCAGGACGAGAAGACCGTACTCTCGTGCAAGAACGGATCGAGGCAGTTAAGTCCTTTTACGGCATAGCCGAGCAGAGGTTGGAAAACCTTCTGGCTTGACCTTTCATCCAAGTGGGGCTTATTATTTTGGTTTGTCTTTATAGGAATTTTCGAAAGGGTAGAGCAATGAAACAGGAAATACATCCGAATTATCAGGAAATTAACGTGACGTGTGCGTGCGGCCACTCGTTTAAGACGCGTTCGACCATGGGCGAAGAACTGCACATCGAAATTTGTTCCGAGTGCCATCCGTTCTTTACGGGCAAGCAGAAGCTTGTTGATACCGCGGGTCGCGTTGACCGATTTAACAAACGATACGCACGCGGAGCAGTCAAGGTTGAGGCTGAAGCTGAGGCCGGTTCGTAACGTCGTACAAGTGATCGCATTTACCGACCAATACTAGCTTAGAAAAATTTGACGCCGACGCTTTTCGCGCCGTTCGATCGAGGGGTACAAGATACGCCCGCGAAAGGTGAAAAAAAGAGTCGGCGTCTTTCAGTTGGGGATTTGTGACTGCGGATCGCCTATTTTTGAGCATCCAAGACCGAGCTTGCTGTAGAACTTGCTAAAGAAAATGAAAACCAGAACTTCACCCAAGTTGCTTCGATTCATCCACACTGTTTTCGCGATGGAACGCGATCTGATCGTGGGCGGCCAGGCGGTCATGGAAGGTGTGATGATGCGTACGCCGTCGGCGTATGCGATCGCGTGCCGCAAGTCCGACGGCTCGATCATCACTACGGCCGAGACACTGCCCAAATGGAGCGACAAGTATAAGTGGTTAAGTTGGCCGGTTCTGCGTGGCGGTGCAACGCTGATCCAGTCAATGGCTCTCGGTATCAAAGCGCTTAATTTCTCTGCCCGTATCTACGAAGAAGATCTGAAAGAGCAAGAAGAGCTCGTAAAGCAGAAGGTCGTCGAAACCGAACCCTTACTGGCTGAAGGGACGACTGACGAGAATTTCACGAAGGCTCCGGTAAAGGTCGTCATGCCTGAGAAGTCTAAAGCCAAAAACGCTGGTCAATCGGCAAGCGCGGTAGGATCGATAATATTCGCGCTCGCTTTTAATATTCTTCTTTTCATCGTTGCACCGCTTCTGTTAACCAACGTCGGCTTCATCGCTCTCGGTTGGGCCGAGGCACCGTTGATCATCGGTGACGCGGGTTGGTGGGAAACGACAAAAGCATATATTTGGGAAGTGAAACCGCACTCGTGGATCGCGTTCAACCTGATCGATGGGCTTGTTCGGATGTTCTTTTTCGTGGTGATGATCTTCTCGATGTCGTACCTAAAAGACATTCGTCGCGTCTTTGAGTATCACGGCGCCGAACATAAGACCGTTTTCACCTGGGAGAAGGGGCTTGAGCTTACGCCCGCTAACGCCCATCAGCAGAAACGCCAGCATCCTCGATGCGGAACGTCGTTCCTGATGGTCGTAATGCTCGTCGCGATAGTGTTGTTCTCGGTCATCAAATTCGATGCGATGTGGATGAACCTTGTCGTTCGAATTGCACTGATGCCGCTTGTAGCCGGCCTGTCTTACGAAGTGATCCGGTATGCGGCGAAGAAAGAATCCGGTGCGATCTTCAAATTTATGACGCTGCCTGGGCTTTGGCTTCAGAACATCACGACCCAGGAACCGGATAGCGAACAGCTCGAAGTAGCAATCAAAGCGCTGGACGAATCGTTGAAATTGGAGCCCGCGGTCTGATCGGAGATTTGCCACAGAGCTCACCGAGAAATATTTGCTAACCCGTCTACCATTCAATTTTTGTTATTGAACTCTGTGTGCCCTGTGGCTAATTGTTTTTATGTTTGAGAAACTTGCACAAATTGAAAAGAGCTACGACGAACTGACCGAGCAAATATCGCAGCCGGAGTTTATGTCCGATATGTCGGTTTACGCGAAGCTGATGAAGCAGCATCGCTCGCTTGGCGAGATCGTCGAGAAGTATCGCGAAGTCCGCCGCATGCAGCAAGAGCTCGCGGGTGCCAAAGAGATGGCGGACGCTGCGGACGATGACGAAATGCGCGAGATGGCACTCACCGAGGCCGCAGAGATCGAAGCGAAACTTCCTGACGCGGAAGAAGCGCTGAAAGTTCTGCTCCTGCCCCGCGATCCGAACGACGAGAAGAATGTAATTCTGGAGATACGCGCCGGAACCGGTGGCGACGAAGCGACCCTATTTGCAGCCGACATCTTACGCATGTACGCCCGCTACGCTGAACGCCAGGGTTGGAAGATGGAGATCCTCGGTGCCGCGGATACCGGAGTTGGCGGTATCAAAGAAGCGTTTGCGATGATCGAGGGCGATCGGGTGTTCTCGAAAATGCGTTACGAATCGGGTGTACACCGCGTTCAACGGGTGCCGCAGACCGAAACCGCCGGCCGTATTCATACGTCGGCCATCACGGTAGCTGTTTTGCCCGAGGCCGAAGAGGTTGATGTACAAATAAACCAGAACGACCTTCGCATCGATACTTTCTGTTCGTCGGGCCCGGGGGGACAATCTGTTAACACGACCTATTCAGCCGTTCGAATCACTCACCTGCCGACTAACGTTGTCGTCTCGATGCAGGATGAAAAGTCGCAGATCAAGAATCGAGAAAAGGCGATGCGCGTTTTGCGGGCGCGACTTCAGGAGCTCGAAGAACAGAAACAGCATGATGCTCAGGCCAGCGAGCGCAAATCGATGGTCGGCAGCGGCGATCGGTCGGAGAAGATCCGGACGTACAATTTCAAGGAGAATCGCGTAACCGACCACCGCATCGGCATGACCGTCCATCAGCTTGATCTGGTGATGGAAGGCCAACTCGACGAGTTCATCGACGCATTGCAGACGCATTATCAAACTGAGAAGTTAAAAGCTGAAGCGGTCGCTGTTTAAGTTCTAGTTTCTGATTCCTGGTTTCGGGTTCCTACTTTCCGGTTCACACAGATCGTAACGTTGGGATCAGTAGACTAAACAACCAGAACCTAGAAACCCGGAACTTCTTATGTCTATAACCAGGCTCTATCTAGTTAGACACGGTCAATCGGCCGGCAACGCCGAAGGGCGTTTTGGCGGACACGGACCGACCCCGCTCTCGACACTCGGGGTCAAACAAGCCGAAATTACCGCGAAACAACTCGCGAAAGAAGGCGTTAGCGTTATCTATTCCAGCGATCTTCATCGAGCCGTCCAGACCGCCGACTCGCTGTCGAAACTGACCGGGATAAAGGTGACGTCGACCTCGGCGTTTCGTGAGCGGAACGTCGGTGTCCTAGAGGGTTTAACCTTCGACGAATCGAAGCAGACGTTTCCAAAGGACTATTACGCCCTCGTAAACCGCAGTGTCCATCACGTGATCACCAACGGAGAGAGTTATCGGCATTTGCTCCGCCGAAGCACGACGGAACTTTGGGAAATTCTTCGCGGCCATGTGGGAGAGCGGATCGCAATCTTCTCGCACACCGGAGCGATCTGCTTCTTGACGCTTCATCTGATGGGCGCAATTCGCCGCGATACAAAACAGACGCCGTGGATCGTCACTTCAAACTGCGGCATAAACCGTTTTGAGATCCGTGGTCGCAACAACGTTCGGGTCCTCGCCTTGAACGATACCCGCCATCTATCGGCTATCACCGGTAACGACGCGTTCGCGGCCCGATAAACTCTCATTCACTTTTTCCAACCAAATTCATAAATATGGAAAAATCACCCTGATTTTTTTCGGTTCGCAAGCTCCAAATCCTTTAGTTGCAAAGCGCTGACCCCTAACGAAAGCAGGCATGGTAATTGCTAATTTGATATCGAACCAACGCGGGACGGATAATCTCCTTGCTTTGTACAACTCTTCTGCCGTATAAAATTGCAATAAGGTCTTACAGAATATTCGCTTTGCGATACCCGCGATTAACTTTTAGGAGGATCAAATGAAAAGGCATTTTAATTCTGCTTTCATGCTGCTTGCCCTCGTTCTCACCTTTGCTTTAGGAGCATTTGGACAGGAAACGACCGGCAGCATTGAAATTACTTCACGTGACCCGAACGCGGCGGTGGTGCCGAATGTAACGGTTACCGTTGCCAGTTCCACAACTGGCACAACTTCTACCGCCGGTTTCAAACGAACGGTCACCACTGATAAAGAGGGCTTTGCCCGTGTTATCGGTGTTCCGCCGGGAAATTACGATCTAACGGCTACCGCCACTGCGGGCTTTGCCGAACAGACGTTGCGAAACGTCCACGTCGTGCTGGGAAAGGCCACGCCGGTGAACCTCGATCTTGGAATTACAACTTCAACGGACGTCGAGGTTTCGTCTGGTGACGTGTCCCCAGTGGATGCGACAGACACCAAGATTCAGACTAATATTTCGTCTGAGATGGCCGAGCTATTACCGAAGGGAACAAATTTCGCGAGCGTCCTGAAAATATCCCCCGCCACGCGCGTCGAACCGCGCTCAGGGCAATTTCAGATCGACGGAGCCAGCGGTTCTGAGAACACATTTATTATCGACGGCCAGGAAGTTACAAACGTCCGTACCGGTGTTTTAGACGGTAATAGCAACTTGCCTTTTCAACTCATCCAGGAAATCCAGGTTAAATCGAGCGGCTTTGAGGCCGAGTACGGTGGTGCGACAGGTGGTGTGGTCAACGTCGTCACGAAGGGAGGCAGCAACCAGTGGCATGGGGAATTCGGTTCACAGTTTAGACCGTCTAAACTTGCCGCGGTCGCCCGTCCAACGCTGTTTTTTAACGCGAACACTCAGATGGCGGAATACGTTCCGTCGGAACGCGATTCATATACTGAATATTATCCGACCGCGAACCTCGGCGGTCCGATTCTGAAGGATAGACTTTGGTTTTTCGCTAGTTACACCCCGCAAATATTCAAACGGGCGCGGACCATTAATTTTGTAGCTCCATCATCGGCTGCCGGGACGTCTGTTGACTATAATTTCAAGCAAGTTAGGGATTACATGTTTCTGCGGCTCGATGGTCAACCGTTCAGCAAGCTTCGTCTGACTGGTACGTACATTTTCAATCCGATTTCTCAGCGCGGCAGCATCCCGTCGTTTGCAATCGCGTCGCAGACCCCTCCGCAAGACGCCGATTTGGCGGGCGGTCGTCAAAATTCGCAAAGCGTCACGGGTCAGGGGACATGGACACCGAACGCTAACTTTATCCTCGCAGTTCGTGGCGGTCATTACTTCTTAAATGAGAAGCTTGGCAGCTACGGCATTAGTGACGTAACGATCCCGCGTGTAACATGCAGCGGCTTGAGCCCGACTCAGTTTCCCGCCGGGTTTGGCTGCGTCCGCGGAACCAATAATGGCCTACCCGTTAACACCAATACACTTTTTGACGCAACATCACGAAACACACTTGATGCGGACGCTACCTATCTAGCCAGTTTCGCTGGCCGGCACGTGTTCAAGGGCGGCTATCAGTACAATGGCGTTGCTAACAAACTGCTGACCCAAACGCGGGATCAGATCGTTCTGCGACACGGCCAGACAGTGGGGTCGTACTCGCAGCACAACATTCCCTCGAATCCGATGGCTATCGGCGCGGGCTTGCTCAGACAGTTCCGTGAAGCCGGTGATGTGAGCAGTAAGTCGGAAGCCATCTACTTCCAGGACAAGTGGCAGCCGACGAAACGTTTGACTTTCAACCTCGGTGTTCGTGTTGACCGTGAGGACGTTCCCAGCTTCACTGAAGGTCTCGAAGGCATTAAGTTCGACTTCTTTGACAAGCCCGCCCCCCGTTTGGGTGTCGCATATGACCTAACGGGTGACGGCAAAACAAAGCTGTCAGCTTTCTATGGCTGGTTCTACGACCGGTTCAAATATGAGCTTCCCCGTGGTTCGTTCGGTGGCAACTTCTTCCACGATTTCTTTTACGAGATTATGCCCGGCGACACGCTTGCAACCTTTACCCCCGCTTCTATTCTGGGGTCCGGCTTGGGCGTCCCGGGCGGAGCTTGTCCGGGGTCGACAACGACACCGGTGTTCGGACGCGTACGCTGCGATGTCGACTACCGCGTGCCGTCTAATTCTGGACTGGGCATCGAGTTCGGTACGGTTGATCCGAATATTAAGGCATTTCGTCAATCCGAGTTTACGGTTACGTTTGAACGTGATTTAGGTCGCAACTTCGTATTTGCGAGCCGATACACGTACAAGAATGTCGACCACACGATCGAAGACGCCGGATTTCCGCTTCCCAGTGGAAGTGAAGCGTATATCATCGGTAATCCGGGTGAGGGCCTATACAAACAGCTTGCGGAAGAGCAGGGCCTTATGGCAATCAAGCCGAAGCGTCGTTACGATGCACTCGAATTCCGTTTGGATAGACGATTTGCGAATGACTTCTACTTCAATTTGAACTACACATTGAGTAGGTTGGTTGGCAACTATTCAGGTTTGGCGAGCTCGGATGAAGACGGACGTCTCAGCCCGAACGTCAACCGTTTCTTCGATCAACCGCAGGCCGGGTGGACTGTTGCAGGTGGACAAGACAACGGAATCCTTCCGACCGATCGTCCGCACGTGCTGAAATTCAATGGTGCTTACTCATTGGATTGGGGCAAGCGATTTGGATTCCTTCGTAATAACTCGACCGAATTCCAAGTGTTTACTTCGGTTCAAAGTGGTACTCCTCTGACTTCAACAATCGAGATCTATCAAGTCGATTTTATCGTTTTGAACCGACGCGGTGATCTTGGTAGGACCGAGATGTTTACCGAAACTGACTTCGCAATTCGACACCGCTGGCGTTTGGGCAACGATGATCGATTTACATTGATCTTCGAGGCGGACGCACTTAACGTGTTTAACGAAGCCAATGTTCTTGATCACGACAATGGCGCCGTCATTGAAGGTTATGATGTCACACTGGCGCAGTGGGGGCTGATCACGCCGGCCCAGGAGGCTGCCTGCGCCCTCGGGAATAACAACTCACCTTGCCTTTTGGCCGCATATAGGAACTTCCAGGCCAATGGTGCTCCGCTGATTGCCGCAGATGTTGCGGACAATGCGTTCAACCAGAACCCGACTTACAAAATGCCAAATGCTTTCCAGGGACCGAGGTCGATTCGCTTCGGCGTCCGCTTTGTGTTCTAGGAGTTAAGACTGTTCTTCAATTCAAAGGCCATCCGGAAATCCGGATGGCCTTTTTTTATTACTCAATCGGACCGATCTAGCCGGCTTTTGCCTTTTCTTCAAAATCGACGATGAGCTTCTTTATGTTCGCGGCATTCTTATCGTCCGGCACTGCTTTCAAATAAAGCTTTAGCTCCCTTGCTGCCTCCTTATACCGCTTCATTCCGTTCGCGTAAAGCAGTGCAAGTTCCCAATGCACATCGGGCACCGAACCTCCGAATATTTCCTTCGCCTTGTTCAATCTCTTCTCCGCCTCCGGATATTGTTTCGCCTGGCGCAGCAACGATCCGGAAAGAAATAAACTTTCCGGTGCAAGCCTGTTGATCTCGATCGCTTTCTCTACGGCGGCAAGGGCCTCTTCGTTTTTCTTTTGTGCCTCCAACGACTTAGCCACTCCGTACCAGCTTTTATAGGCTCTTGGATTTATAGCCACGGCCACGGTTAAAAGAACCTCGGCCGCTCCAAAGTAGCCGGCCTTAACGTACTCGATACCAAGAGTTTCAAGGGCTAAGAAATATTTTGGAAAGATTTCGATCGCCGCTTTCAGCGACGCATACGCCTCCTTTGTTCGCTTATTCTCAAGGTCGGCAAGAGCCGTCTTGTAAAGGTCCTTCGCCCCAGCGGGAACGTCCTGGGCAAAAACCGTGCTCGGAGCTGCCAGACCTGTGGCAGTCCTTCTCGGCGTCAGGTAGAAGTCTTTCTGTTCATTCGCATGTCCAAGGGGCCGCGTATTGCCAACCGAGCCGGATGGGCGCGAGAAATTTACGATCTCAAGGTCTTGTTCCTGCTCCTGATAATCCGTTCCCAACGGCATTACCCGTATCCTGAAGCGGCCAGCGGATAGTCCATAAAAGACGTAGCGGCCGGCCCCATTGGTCCGTGCTCGGCTTATTGTTCTATTCAAATCGTCGAGAAGCTCGACATGAAGATCAGGGAGGGGACGACGGTCAATGCCGAATACGTGGCCGCTCACACTGTTCCCGCCCTGAGCTAACGCCTGGCCAGAAAGGAGAATCAACACGGCGAGAATAATGTTGAAGCTCGCGAGCGTAAAAAAATGCTGCTTCGCATTACAAGTCCCTATCATCTGGTCCACCTCTCTTGGTTTCTGGCTTGTACGTATTATATCTCTTTTGACCTCGCAACAAATAGGAAATACTTTTCGCCGCCGTTGCTCCCATACCGGTCGCGCTACTTATTGTCGGAGCGATCGCGTTGGCTACGTCTCCGACCGCAAATACACCGGCAATATTCGTTTCACATAGGCCGTTTACTTTTATATAGCCCAAGTCATCAAGCTCGATCGTGCCGCGAACCAATTCAGAATTCGGCTCAACGCCGATCCGGATCAGGAGAGCATCAACCGGTTCGATCCACTTATGCCCTGTCGAATTGTTTTCCAACTCAACGGCGGTTACCGTAGCCTCCCCTAGTATTCTCGTAACTAGAGTTTCCTGAAAGAGCGGTAGGTTCGCCTGGCGAAACTGGTCCCGAAATTCTTCACGGGCTGTAAGCGTCGACCTCCGACACGCTACCTTAACGGACGCAGCGACTTCGGATAGCAACAACGCATTCTCAATTGCAGCATCACCGCCTCCGACGACCACCACACGCCTGTCTTTTACAAATTCCTTATCTCGCACGCCGGATTCGATAACGCCTTTCCCCAAAAATTCATTCTCCCCTGGAATGCCGAGTTGCCGCCGCCGCACTCCGCTCGCAATGATCAAGGCTTTCCATATCAATTCGCTTCCGTCAGCAACTGTGATGCTCCTAGCTCGAGTATCGACTCCTATGACTCCCGCATAG
>JBKKAS010000399.1:0-1505 GCA_046714595.1 Pyrinomonadaceae bacterium
AACCTCATTTCAGACTCTCTACTCATCAACGCGACTATCGAATTCCTCCGATCGATAGGGGGACGCTCGTCTGCTGTTACCGTCGTCGAGTACATAATGAATATTCGAAAACCGGAGCCCTCGCTCGCGCGGCTGTTGGTGGCGGACCTCGTCGGCCGCGATCCACGCCTCGCCTTGAACGAGGATACGGTTGAACTGATCGCTCATGATCACGACGCGATCGATCTTTCTAAGACCGGATACGTCGTTCTCGATTTTGAAACTACCGGCGCAAAAACGCCGCCGTGCCGTGTGATCGAGATCGGGGCTTATCGGGTCCGTGATGGGGAGATCGTCAATGAGTTTCACACTCTGGTAAACCCCGAAATGCCGATCCCGTTTTTCATCACGATGCTGACGGGGATCAGCGACGGCATGGTCCGGCACGCGGCAAAGTTCGCCGAGGTCGTCGATGAGTTCCTTACGTTTATTGGAGATTCGGTATTGGTCGCACACAATGCCGGTTTCGATATGCGGTTTTTGAATCATGAAGTCGGACGGGTTTACGAGGACTATCGGATGGCCAATCCTTCGCTTTGCACGGTTCAGCTTTCGCGAAAGCTGCTGCCGCATATCGATAATCATAGGCTCAATACAGTCGCCGACTACTATTCCGTCGAACTCATAAACCATCACCGCGCAAATGCGGACGCCTACGCGACGGCAAAGATCTTTGTTAGATTGCTGGAGGAACTCAAATCACTCGGCGTGCGAGATCTGGGTTCCGCTCAGGCGTTCGGTTCGAAGAAAAATTATGTCAGACCAGGTAAAGTTGCAGCCGGAGAACTTACAGAACCTCGATATCAAGCCGACGCCGCGTGAAGAAATGCGTCTTTTCGCGCTCGATACGTTCGCGTACGAGTTTGCGGGTCGCGAGACCTGGATCGAATTCGAGATGCCGGAGTTCACGGCGATCTGCCCGTTTTCGGATTTTCCAGACTTCGCGGTGATCCGCCTGAAGTATGTACCGAACGAGCGTTGTATCGAGCTCAAAAGTCTAAAGCTCTATATCAACTCGTTCCGCGAAGTGAAGGTCTTCCACGAACACGTGATAAATATCATCCTTGAAGATTTCGTGGAGGCGTGCGATCCGCTGCGGATCGAGATCGAAGGCGATTTCCATGTCAGGGGAAATATTAAGACGGTTGTTCGAGCGAGTTATACGAAAGACAAAGATTAATTATCGGGAATGGGCTCGCCATGAACCGTCCGCCGGAGTTTTTCAAACTGCGTCTGCAAGAGTTTTCCTTGCTTGCTTTCTCTTCCGAGGGCCTGTCGCAATAACTCGACCTTCTTTACATTCTCCTTGTCGTTCGGATGCGGCCCATCGAACAAGAAAAACCAAAAAGCGGAGGCCTTGTTATCCGGAAAACTATCCAGTATCTCTTTCGTGAGCGCAGGATTGTTTTTTACTAGATCGATGGCCGACTCCTGAAAAGCTCCTATCGCATCGGCGTCCCATTCAC
>JBKKAS010000400.1:0-12266 GCA_046714595.1 Pyrinomonadaceae bacterium
AGTAAGTGATTTGGTTTTATCTGTCGTGTTTGAAGGATTCGGTGGTTGGTTGGTCGGGCGGCTTGAAATTGTCTTTACAATTCGCTGCCTCTCCTGGGCCTCACCGGTTGGAACAAAAACGAAACTAATAAATAGTGCGCAGAACGACAGATATGAAATCTTCTTCAAATTTTTCAAAACGTATACTCCAAAATTTTTATTTAGCAGGGCGAGGCTGGGCAAATATAGGCCGCAGGTGAACACGAAGCAAAAGTAAATGAATTCGGTTATCCCGAATCCTGACCCATGCTTGTTCTTATTTTCTTTTTGCTTATTGTTGCCCGAACTACTTTAGTAGTTCCTAAATCCGACTCGAGTTGCGGCCGGGACCGCATGTTCGGATTTCAGCTAAGCCAAAGGATAGCACTTTGACACGCGCGGTGGCAAATAGGTTGTCAGAAAAATTCTCGCGAGCCACTTTTGCATGCAAAAACTCGGGCTTTTCTAATTCTTCGTTAGAAAAGCCCTGCGTTCCCCTTCCCTGCCTATCTGCCTTCAGTTGTCTTTCGTATGCGAAGAAAAAGTCGCAATGAGGATCCTTCTCCAGTAAAAGAAAAAGGCCAGCGCGAACGCAGGCCCCTCTTAAAGAATTGATCTAAAATCTTATGCTGAGAATGATGTTCCGCAGCCGCAGCCGCCCGTCGCATTCGGATTCTCAAACGTAAAGCCTGAGCCCATCATGTTCGACGTGTAATCGACCGTAATTCCGTTGAGGTACTGGGCCGAAAACATATCGACGAAGAGTTTGATCCCGTGCTTCTCAACTATGAAATCACCCGATTTCGATTCTTCCTCGATATTCAGGCTGTACTGAAAACCCGAACAGCCGCCCGGCACAACGCGGACGCGCAAACCCGCCGCATCGGTCAGGTCCTCTTCGCCCTCAAAGAACTTCTTGATCTCCTCGGCTGCACTTTCGGTCACTGTTAATTCCACTGTTGGGGTTGTTGCTACTGCTGACATCCTTTTATTATCTCCTCCGGAATTGATCAGGACCCGCCGAAGCGAATCCTTACGTTATCGTAAATATTACTAACAGTCCGATGAAATGACAAGGATTGAAGTTGTCGAGCTCGGTGTCAGAGCCGTATTTCTCCGTTCTCCGATAGCTCTCGCCACCAGGGAGCTTGAATCACTTGCTCCATTTGGACCGAATCGGTGATGAACCCAGACTAGAATTTGATAAAAGGCGAGGTGGGATGGCTGCTCAAAACGATTAATCGAGTTCAACACCATCCCGTCGAGAGCGACCGCGGGACTTGCTAAGGGATCTGCCCGCAAAGTAATCCTAATCCTGTTTTGTCCGCTTCTCGCGCCGAATCACCCAGATATCCTGATCACCAGAACCGCCGGGACGATTGGACATGAAGTAGAGCTCGGTTCCGTCGAACGAAAGCGCAGCTCCGCCTATTCGAATGAACTCGCCCTTCGACCTCGAGCGTCAGCCTGCTCGGCGGAGCCAGCCTTGGCTAACGTTCCTTGATCGTGAGGCACGCTGACAGTAACGGTCGCGCTCGAGCTCAGATCCGACGTGTTCGTGCAGGTGACGGTTATGGTGTAAACGCGCCCGGTTCCTCTTCCGGATCGTTGTGCACGAAGATCGAGGGTGAGAGGGCCCGTAACTAGCCATACAGGTTCTGAAGCGTACTCATTGCTCGTTACACCAGTAATTTCGCAGACAGGAGCTGGATCGCTGTTATCGATCACGGCGACGGTCAACGAAACGGGAACGAACTGGTTTCTTGGGGGCCATAGGATGTCTGGTGTGGCGACCAGGCTTGTGATCGTCGGTGCAACAATCTTTCGGACGCTCGCCTCAAAATTGACGCCCGCACTGGTCAGTTGCGTCTCGGGACCACCAGTCGCCGGTTTAACCCAGATCTGCTCGTTACTATTTCCCGTCTCAATCAAGCGCACGGCCGTGAAATAGATAGACTCTCCATTGGGTGACCAAGCGGGTGCCCGGCTGCCCCACCCTGTTGTACGGTCGGGCGGCCGCGGCGTGAAGTTAAATTGTGAGCTTCCATCGGAATTCATAATGAAGACCGATCCGTAGCCTTCCCTGTTGCTGAGAAACGCAATCCGAGTCCCGTCGGGCGAGAACGAAGCCATTTGATTTGACGTACCTTGGATCGTTAGGCGAACCGGATCGGCACCATCCGTGGAGTTGATCAAGTAGATATCGTTGTCTCTACGAATCGCAAGCCTCGTGCCGTCGGGCGACCACCCGGGAAATTGGTTGAGCCCGAGATGATTCGTCACCTGCGTTAACCCGGTGCCGTCACGGCGGATCCGATAGATCTGAAAAACGGTTCCGGAACCGGACTGGAATGCGATCCACTCACCATCGGGCGACCATCGGGGCCAGGAGTTGCCGACCGGGCTCGCCGTGGTGGTCAACTGCCTTACACCGGACCCGTCGAAATTCATAGTGAAGACCTCGGTGTTGCCGTCCCGGTTTGACGAGAAGACGATCTCAGTCCCGTCGGGCGAGATGTCTGGGCGTTGATCGCTACTTGCGAGGGTCGTCTTGTTAGTTTGACCCGTGCCATCGGGGTTCATGACGTAAACCTCGTTGTTGCCGTCGCGGTTACTCGCAAAGGCGAGACTGTGCGGCGCTCCCGGAACCAGGCCGGCGCCCTCGCCATTAACCTTGGTCGCCTCTTGGGCGGTCACTCTCGACAGGAATATAGATCCGGTCAGGGTTAGCAGCATGACCGCGATAATTGCCACTAAATTCAATGATCGTTTAATAAGCATGGTGATGTCCTCCTCCAAATGCGATTTAATGAGCCTCGCGAAACGGCGCTTGGCTATTTCAAAATGTCTTGTTTAAACATGACCAGGTTAAAAATCGTCGTGTTCGCCACGATGCGGTCTAGTTATTGAGTCGTGCGGTTCTTCATGTATTTCTCCTTCAGTTTTTGAGGACCAATTCGAAAGGCCTCAGCCTCTGCGGCCATTTTTCGCCGTTCATTATTCATTTCTTCACTTCGATTTTTTTGTAATGGCGAAGGCGGCTTTTGTGCTACCTTATTCGTAAAACGCGAGAACTGGGTGGAAACTGGCGGACTCTCCAGAAATCATGTGCGAGCTGCTTCCGCTGCTGTTCAATCTCCCGCCCAAAATTGTAATCATCAAACCTGGAATCTTCCTCTTCAAATGGACGAGAAAGCGCCATCGCAAATAACCCAGATGCTGGTGGATTGGAGCGAAGGAAACCAAGCCGCTCTCGAGCGTATGACCCCGTTGGTGTACGGCGAGCCGCACCGGCTGGCTCATCACTATATGAACCGCGAGCGAGCCGGCCACACGCTGCAGACCTCGGCGCTTGTCAACGAGGCATTTATGCGTCTCGTCGATCAACGAAACGTGAAGTGGAACAACCGCGCCCACTTTTTCGCGATCGCGGCGCAAATGATGCGACGGATACTCGTCGACTATGCGCGCAGTCACCTTTATGCAAAGCGGGGAGCCGGCGCCATACATGTGTCGCTCGATCACGCCGGGCTGGTATCGAATGAACCGAGTGCGGAAGTGACTGCGCTCGATAGAGCACTCACCAAACTCGAATCGATCGATCCGCAGCAGGCCCGCGTCGTGGAGCTGAAGTTTTTTGGCGGGCTGACGATCAAAGAAATCGCCGAGGCAATGAACATCTCGATAGACAAGGTCAAACGCGAATGGAGTACGGCCAAGGCATGGCTGTACCGAGAGATGACCGGTAATATCCCATGAAATCCTCTGAACGCTGGCAAGAGTTGAAGGAAATCCTGTATCCCGCCCTCGAATTGGCTGCGGCTAAGCGCTCTTCGTTCCTCGACGAAAAGTGCGGCGACGATAATGAGCTGCGGACGGAGATCGAGTCCCTGATCGCCGCACATAGCAGTGCTGCCGAGCGATTCGAATCGCCGGCCGTCGAGATGATTGCCAAGGTTGTTTCCGACGAGCAGGCTGACGAGATGGTCGGAAGATCGATTGGACGTTACGACATTATCGACAAGCTTGGAGCTGGTGGAATGGGGGAGATTTATCTCGCTCTGGACACCGGTCTCAACCGGAAGGTCGCACTGAAGTTTCTACCGTCATTCTTCACGCAAGATAGGGAACGGCTGCGACGATTTCAGCAGGAAGCGCGTGCGGCATCTGCGCTCAATCACCCAAACATCCTGACCATCCACGAGGTCGGGCATCTCGACTCTGCACATTTTATTGCTACGGAGTTCGTTGAAGGCGAGTCGCTTCGCGATCACATCAGCCGCGGTCCGTTGAAGATCACAGCCGGTCTCGACATCGCCACGCAAGTAGCAAGCGCCTTAGCGACGGCCCATGAAGCGGGCATCATTCACCGGGATGTAAAGCCCGAGAACATCATGCTTCGGCGGGACGGGATCGTAAAAGTCGTCGATTTCGGTCTGGCAAAGCTGACCACACGGCCGGTAAGTGAATCGGAAGCTTCGACAGTGGTCAATACGGACGACGGAATCGTGATGGGCACCGTGCAGTATATGTCCCCTGAGCAGGCTCGTGGAGCTAAGGTTGATGCCCGTACCGACATCTGGAGCCTGGGGTGTGTGCTCTATGAGATGGTAGCCGGCCGTTCCCCGTTCGCGGAATTAACGCCGGGCGACGTGATAGTTTGCATTCTCGAACGCGAGCCGCCCCCGCTCACGCGCTACGTCGGGGAGGTCCCGCGGGAACTGCAACGGATGATCACTAAGACCCTGGCGAAAGACCGCGAGAATCGATATCAATCTGTTAAGGATCTGCTCATTGATCTGAGAACCTTGCGCGATGAGTTAGAGTTCGAGGCTAAGCTTGAACACTCAGTGCAACCGGTAGGCAGCTCCGACGTCACGACACGCAGACAAGCGGCTGTCGGCGATACCCATGAGCCGACAAGGCGTACCACCCAGCTCGTCGCACCCCAGACGACATCGAGTGCTGAATACATAGTCGGGCAGCTCAAACTACATAGAAAACGTATTGCTCTCGCAGTAGTGGCAATCGTTGCGATCCTTACGGCCGCGAGCTTCGGGGGCATACAGCTGTACAGATCTTACAGGCAGAGCGATCCGTCGAAGAAGCCGGCCACACCGTTGCAATCGATGAAGATCACAAGGCTGACCAGCACCGGCAAAGCTTCTCAAGCGGTCATATCGCCCGACGGAAAGTATGTAGTTCATGTGGTGAGCGAGGACGGTCAGCAGCACCTTCGAGTGCGGCAAGTCAATACCAATAGCGACGTGCAGAAAGTACCGCCGGCGGAGGTTCGGTATACGGGTCTCACTTTTTCGCCCGACGGGGACTTTATCTTCTACGTAGTCTCGGAAACGAATAACCGGCAAACCACCCTTTATCAAGTCCCGGTCGTGGGCGGCACGCCGCGAAAGCTGATCTCGAACGTCGGCAGTGCCGTCACCTTTTCTCCGGACGGTAAACGCTTTGCGTTTATTCGACAGTTTGTCGAGCAAGGGGAGCATTCTTTGATGGTGGCTAATGCTGACGGAAGTGGCGAACGAAGTCTCGCGGTGCGCAAGTTCCCGAACTTCTTCACGACCGTTTCATGGTCTCCGGACGGAAATACGATCGCGTGCGGCGCCGGCAGCCATGTTCCGGTTTACAACAGTCATGTCGTCGAACTGCCCGCTGAGGGCGGGCCGGAGAAACCGGTCCCATCTCAGGCTTGGAGTTATATGGGACAGGTCGGGTGGCTGCGAGACGGCAGCGGGTTGATCCTCGACGCCTCCGAACAGGCTTCCGCCAACTTCGATTTTTCACAGATCTGGTACCTTTCACGCACGGGCGGCGATGTTCGGCGGATCACAAACGATTTGAATAATTATTCCGGCGTCAGTTTGACGTCGGATTCGAGCCGATTGGTAACCGTGCAGTCTGAGACTGTTTCGAACGTGTGGCTCCTTCCAAGCGGGGATACAGGTCGGGCGACGCAGATCACGGGCGGGGTCAGCAAGCGAGACGGCAAGGACGGCCTCGCGTGGACGCCTGACGGCAAGATCGTTTACGTGTCGAAGGCGAGCGGTAACGATGATATTTGGATGATGAACGCGGATGGCAGCGGGCAAACCCAGCTTACGTCGAACTCAGGCATCAACCTTCAGCCGGCAGTTTCACCGGACGGTCGATTCATCGTTTTTACTTCTACTCGAGACGGCGCCAAGCATATCTGGCGCACGGACATTGACGGCGCTAATCCAAGGCAGTTGACGAGCGGCGGGGGTGAGGACCACGCTCAGTTTTCACCCGACGGGAATTGGGTCGTCTACACACTTAATGCGGGAAAGCCCACTCTCTGGCGAGTCTCCGTCGAGGGCGGAGCGCCGTCGCCTATTTCCGAAAGATCCCTTTCGTCGCCTGCCGTATCGCCCGACGGAAAGTTGGTCGCCGCGGTTTACTGGGATGAACAACCGAGTTCGCCCGCCAGGATAGCGGTGATTCCATTTGAAGGGGGTGGGGCCGCGAAGGTGTTTGATGCCCCGCAATCTACCTGGGCAAACATACGCTGGATGCCGAACGGGAATGCTCTGGCTTACGTGGTCACCGCCGCTGGGGTCTCGAATATCTGGACCCAACCGTTGGCCGGTGGAGCACCTAAGCGGCTGACGGATTTCAAAACAGATCAAATATTCTGGTTTAACTGGTCGCGTGACGCCAAACAGATCGTCTGCTCGCGCGGGGTGGAAACCAGTGACGTAGTGCTAATAAGTAACTTCGGGTTGATCAAGTGACTCCCCTTGCCTGGATCTCACTGTAAGACACTTCGCACCGCAGCGCGTATCTCCTCATCGGCCGGTCGCTGTTTGTAATCCATTTCGATCTTTGCCCAGACGACGTGGCCGGTCTTGTCGATCACATAAACAGCCGGGTGAGGAATGCCATCAAACTTCTGGGCCGTGTACGCCGGATCGCGCAGACCGTAGGCGTCAATCACGCGGTGGTCAGGATCGGATAGCATCGGGAAACTGATTGCCCCGTTCCCGTCAGCGGCGATCCTTTGCGCGAATTCTCTACTCTCCGACGGTTTATCTACGCTAACCGCGTAGAGGCGGACAGGCTCGTTTTGCTGCAAGAGGGAGCGGAGCCCGGCAACCTGCCGGGTACAATAAGTTCACCAGTGGCCGCGATAGAAAACGAGTACGACGGGCGCTGTCCCGCGGGCCGAAGACAGCGTGACCTTCTGATGATTCTGGTCCTCAAGTGTAAAGTCGGGAGCCATTTCACCGATTTGAACGGGCGAGGTACGAGACACTATTCCTTCAGACGGAGCCTCTTCATTGGCTCCGCAAGCCAGCCCGATAATCAGGATTGCAAGTGCTCCGACAATCTTTAGCGTCATATAACTCCTCATGCGTAACTCCTACGGAAAGCTACAGTCTAGTTTGCGACGATCGCTATTATAAACCGGGGAGAAGCAATGGAAAATTCGCCACCTTCCCATGCCTTTCCGGGTACTCCGTTATTCCGTGGTTCCATCGAGGCAGGAAACCACTGAACCCACGGACTGAACGCAGAAACATTCTTCGGATGCGGCGCCGCGTCTCAACTCACCTAAGCGTTACGTTCAGAAAGACGAGACCTTGTTGCCTTCGTACAATGCTTATCTCGCTTTCTGCAAAATAACCAACTCGGGTTTCATTGCTTCGATCGAGATCTGACGCGCTACCTCCTCGGCAACGTGGCGGAACGCGGCCGACTGCGGCGATTCGGGGAACGAGACGACGACCGGTACGCCCTTATCGCCGCCTTCGCGAACTTCCATGCCGAGCGGTACCTCGCCGAGAAAATTCAGACTGTATTCATCACACAACTTTCGCCCGCCGCCGCGGCCGAAGATCTCGTATCGGTTGCCGGTGTCCGGCGCGATGAAGTACGACATGTTCTCGATCACGCCGAGAACCGGAACATTCACCGTCTCGAACATCTTGACCGCACGTCGTACATCGGAGAGCGAGACTTCCTGCGGCGTGGTAACCAGTACCGCACCCTGAACGGGCACGAGTTGCGCGAGACTAAGCTGGACATCGCCAGTTCCCGGCGGCATGTCGACGATCAGGTAATCGAGCTCGCCCCAGTTAACGTCTGAAAGAAATTGGCGGACGACGCCGTGGAGCATCGGGCCCCGAAGGATCATCGGCTTATCGGGCGGGACGAGCAGCGCCATCGAGATCATCTTGACGCCGTGCGCCTCGACGGGCTTGAGTTTTCCGTTAACAACTTCCGGTTGATCATAACCGGTGCCGAGCATGATCGGGACGTTCGGCCCATAGACGTCGGCGTCCATTAGCCCGACCTTCGCTCCATCGGCCGCAAGGGCAACCGCAAGATTTACCGCGACGGTCGACTTACCGACGCCGCCTTTGCCGGACGACACCGCGATAATATTTTTCACACCGGGTATCGCGATGTTGTTTGCGACGCCGCGGCCTTGCGGAACCTCGGCATCCATCGTGACCTTGACGTTCGATACGCCTTCGATGGCACGGACGAGCTCGGTCGCCTCGGTTTCCATCTGCTCTTTGACCGGACAAGCCGGTGTCGTCAGGACGATCCGAAACGAGACGTCGCCGCCTTCGATCTTAAGATCCCGGATGAATCCGAGCTTTACAATATCTTTTTTCAGATCGGGGTCTATGATCTGCCGCAGGGAATCGAGGACGATTTCTTCTGATAGTTGATTCATTTTGCAGGTGAACTTCTGGGTACTAGAATTAAAAGGTAATTGTAACAAAACCGGAGATGCCTTTGTCCAAAGAGACACAATTTACCGCACTATACACCGAGGCCCAGGCATGTCGAATCTGTCCGAACCTGGCCGACAAGACCGCGGTCTTAAGCGAGCTAAACGGCAATCTCGATCCGAAGGTGTTATTCATCGGCGAAGCTCCGGGCCGCGCCGGAGCCGATCGAACGAGGCGTCCGTTCTACGGTGATAAGTCCGGTGATAATTTTCAAAAATTACTTGATTCCATCGGTCTTAGCCGCGAGCACATCTTCATAACAAGCGCCGTGATGTGCAGTCCGCGTTCGGCAACCGACGCGAACCGTAAGCCGACTAGGCCCGAGATCAAGAATTGCTCGGCCTATTTGAGACGCGTCCTCGGACTCATCCGACCGCCCTTGATCGCGACTCTTGGCGGCGTCGCTCTTGATGCCCTGTCGTCGATTGCCTATCATGATTTCAGGCTGAAAACTCACGCCGGGCAAATTTTGGAGTGGAATGCGGCTAAGCTTGTTCCCCTCTACCATCCGAGCCCGCAAGTGATCGCGGCGCAGCGAGGAACGGATCTGCAGATGCTACACTTCCGAGCTCTCGGAAATCTTATCCAATGAACTCTAGAGACAGGCTTCACTACAACCATGTCCACTCCGGTGGGACCGCTTACTTTCGTCAAGATCGCGGACTGATCTCCGTGCGCGGCGGCGAGGCGGTGCCATTCCTCGACGGCCTGATCTCGAACGATGTCAAGATACTCGAAGACGGTGCTCAGATGCTAGCAGCTTTTCCGGATGCGAAGGGTAGGCTGATCGCCGTCGTCCGTGTCGTACGGCAAGGCGAGAGCTTTCTTTTTGAAACCGAGGAAGCTACACGGCAGAAGGTCTTCGACAATCTCTTCCGTTTTACGATGGCGGGGGATTTCTTCGTTGAAGACCTTTCCGGTACTTATACGTTCATTCGGGTTTTTGACCGCTCGTTCATTCCGATCACGCCACCGTTTGTTGAGTTCGACATGAAGTACGGCACGGATTATTTTGTCCACGACGAGGATGCGTTTGATTTCGTCGGCGAGCTAAAGTATTTCGAAGCTGCTGAGCTCTCGAACGAAGTGTTTGAGCTGCTTCGCATCGAGCAGGGCATTCCACTCTATGGCGTGGACATGGACGAAACCACGATCGTTCCCGAGGTCGGACTCGACGGCCTGATCTCATATACAAAGGGCTGCTATATTGGCCAGGAGATAATTGCTCGCATCCATTTCCGAGGACATGTCGCAAAAAAGCTGACTGGGATCACGGCGTCCGAGGAAGCGGTTGCGGACACCGGTTTTGCAACCGGAACAAAATTAGTTTCGGGTGATGGCAAAAATGCCGGATCGGTCACGTCCGTAACCATATCGCCGAAGTTGAAAAAGGCAATCGCGCTGGCATATGTTAGATACGAACACCTTTCGGACGGTACGAAATTGCTCGCGGACAAGCACGATGTCGAAGTCGTTAGCTTGCCATTCATCCAATAAGACAACCCGTTTTCATTGATCGAGGTACACATGAAATTACACAAGTCATTTTCACTCACGCTTTTGTTGACCGTATTAGTTTCTGCTTCCTGCAGCAGGGCCTCGGTCAAGCCTTCGTCCTCTTCGTCGGCCGGAGCCTTGACCGCAAACAGCGCTTTGGAGAATCTTACCTCGCGGCCGTTTGAACGCCACATGCTGAATTCAGCGGGTTTTCCCACGATGAACGAGTTTATTCGGGTGGACGTACGTAGCCGCATCGATGAAGAGCCGGTTGGTGATAGCGATGGCGGATATGATCCGTCCACGGTTGAGACGGGAACGCCTGCAGAGGAATCGCAAGCTGAAGTTCCGGGTGAAAGTCAGCCTGAAGAATCTCAGCAAGCCCTACCCGTGGGTGAAGATTCTGATTCCGGAGCACCTTCGAAATCGATGAAGTTTGGGTGGGCGAAGAAGTCTTTCGGCGACGCGATCAGAGCCAACCCGACAGCGAGTGGCGTGATCGTGGTTTATGCCGATGAGAATTATTACGACATCAACAACCTGATGCGATTTATCGAAGAGGGCCGCGAACTCATTGCCAAGAAGGCGGTGATAGGGGGCGAGCGGGTACAGGTCGTGTTCGGCGGTTATCGCGGAGTTCCGCAGATCGAACTCTGGGTCGTTTCCGACGGCGGTATGCCTGAGCTGAAGCCCGACGATAGATCAAAGGCGAGCGAGCCCGAGAACTAAGTGTCATTATTTTCGACTTGAAGCCGGGTGCATTTGCCCGGCTTTTTCTTTTTAAGCCGTGTGATAAGATTTGCGATGAACATCTCATATAAATAGACATGGACGACCCGGACATCGATCTGCCTAACGCCAAGCTGGCTTACACCATAATCCAATCGCTGCTCGAGAGTCATGAAGCGCTCAGCGATCTTCTGGTCGTGATGTCGCACGCGCTCGACGAAGATACCCTGAAGGCATTGACGGCGACCGGGGAATGGGAAAAGTATCTGGAGTCGAAACGTAACCTTGAGACCACGAAAATACAGATCGAGACATTCACGAGCGAATTGAAGAAGCTGGAAAATGCTTGACCTTCTTATCATCGGCGCGGGACCAGCGGGGATCTCGGCGGCTTACGAAGCCAAAAAACACAACCTCAATTACGTGGTCATCGAAAAGGGCTTGATCGGGAATACCGTTTATAACTACCCGGTAGGATTAACGGTCTTTTCGACGACAAACGAGCTCGAGATCGAACCTGGTGGTTTGTCACCGGCTCGCGAAAAACCGACTCGCGAAGAGCTGCTGTCTTACTATGTGAGGTTCGTTTTGGATAACGAGCTCAATATTCAGACAGAAGAGATGGTGAAAGCGGTTGCGGCCGCATCAGAACCACGACCCCGACCGCGAAACGCGGCCACCCCTCCTAAACAAGGTGGGGAGCTTTTCGAGCGGGACTGCTTTACGATCACGACCGACAAGGCAGAATATCGCGCGAGGAACGTTCTATTTGCTATCGGTGCGATGGATTACCCGCGAAAGCTCAATGTCCCTGGTGAATATCTGCCCAAAGTTCACGATCAGTTTCGTGAAACGTACCCGTGGGTCAAGAAGCGTGCGTTGATCGTGGGTGGAGGGAATTCGGCAGGCGAGGCCGCATTGTTTCTTGCGGGAGAGGGCGCAGATACAACGCTTGCGATCTTTCGCAGCGACTGGGAAAACAACGATCCGAAACAGGGCTGTATCAAGTACTGGGTGAAGCAGCCGCTTGAGGAGGAACTGCAAAACCATTGCCTCAAGCTGTTCTTCCTGGGCAAGGTCCTTGAGGTTACGGAGGATGCGGTCGTGCTCGAAGACGAGAACGGAGCGCGTGATGTTTTGCCGAACGATGTTGTGTTCGTGCTTATCGGAGCCGACGCCGATCTCACAATGCTCAAGAGTCTCGGCGTCGAGACCACCGCCGGGGGCAAAAGCGGTGAGGTC
>JBKKAS010000401.1:0-3074 GCA_046714595.1 Pyrinomonadaceae bacterium
TGCGCGATGTCGCCAAGCGGCTCAAAGGGTAAACGGTAGCGGACCTCGTCCTCGATCAGCGTTTGCTTCTGACCCAAGTCGGTAAAACTGTGGCGGTGTATCCACTGCTTGTAAGGACCCGAAAGCTGTTCGTCGATAAACTCAAACGGCGGATCCCACTTCGTTATTCGAGTCTGCCAACTCATCGGCAATCCATGAAGGCTCAACCGGTAATCGATCAGAGCACCTTCGCGCATTTCAATTGGTTGCGGAGTTGAAATGTGAAAATTCAATTCCGCCGGCGTTATCCGCTCAAGGTTCGCGGCGTTTGAGAAAAACTCGAAGACCTCGGCCAGCGGCCGATCTATGGTCAGATCGCGTTTTAGAATGTGTTCAGCCATAAGACATTCAATTCGACTGAACGGCGAAAACGGATTCTACTTGTCGCTTTTCAGGAACCGTTTCGGTATCGCAGCCTCCGGCGTTTCAGCCTGCCAGTAGATCGTCACTACCCACCAACGCTTTCCATCGTTCAAAAGCTGGAAGCTGTTGATGCCCCGCATGAACGGCTCCTTGTCGGTCGCGTTCTTGAATGCATGATAGGTCGAAAAGACCTGTGCGATGTTGCCGTACTGGTCGAGGTGGCGTGCAAGCTCGCGTTCGTGAAAACCGTTTTTCTCGAGAAACGGTCCATTGCGGGTGGCGTACTCTTCGGGAGTCATCGCGCGTGCACCGATGACGCCGGTCTGCGGATTCTTTCCCGAAGGGATCAGACGTGCATCCTTGTGAAACAATGACCGGAACCGGTCCCAATCGCGAGCCTTGCCGGCGTCTCCGGATATCACATCGTAAACGGCCTTCATTATTGAATCGATCGATGCGACGTCTTTCGGATCTGCTTCTTTAGCGGTCTGGGCCATGGCGCCCGTCGCGATCGAAATGACGAGTGTGAACAGCAATAAGAAGTTTTTCATGAATTCATTTTACGCCGAAAGTAGGGGCAGGTTTCAGTGTTTCTATTCGGTGTATTCCGTGTGTTCAGTGGTTGTTCTCAGAAAAAGAGCAACCACGGAATACACGGAATGCACGGAACCCGGATATAAACTGCGTGCACTGCCGAAACACAGGCCTCGTGCTGCGGCAATGAGATACGATAAACTAAAAGCAGTGACCGAAAGAGCACATCTGACGGGACTGCTGCCCATCGAGCTTGAGAGCTTTGTCGAGCAGATCGGCGAGCCGCGCTATCGCGCCCGGCAGATCTTCACGGGACTACATGGACGGCGTTTACTGTCGTTCGACGAGATGACCGACCTGCCGAAAAGTTTTCGCGAAAAGCTTGCCCACCTCGCCACGCCCTCGATACTGACGGTGGAATCTAAGTACGTCTCGGAGGATGGCACGCGGCGTTTTTTGATGAAGACCGCGGATAACATGCCTGTCGAAACCGTTTTTATTCCGACCGAGGGACGGGACACCATCTGTTTCTCGTCGCAATCGGGGTGTCCGCTGAAATGCGATTTTTGTCTCACTGCAAAGCTCGGGCTGCTCCGAAATCTGACCGCCGGCGAGATAGTCGAGCAAGTCATCATCGTTCTCAACGACGTCTACGGTGTCGGCGGCGAAACTCCGCATGGAACGAATCTGGTGGCAATGGGTGCGGGCGAGCCGTTTCTTAATTTCGAAAATTTGATAAAGGCGCTTGAGGTAATGTCGGAGAAGAATGGCTTGTTCATCGTGCCCGGCCGGGTCACGGTTTCGACCGCAGGCATCGTCCCGAAAATTCACGAATTCTCGAAACTCGGCCGCCGCCCGAACCTTGCGATCTCGCTGTCAGCTCCTAACGACGAGCTTCGCGACAAGCTGATGCCGATAAACAAGCGCTGGAATATCGACGAGCTGATGGCCGCGGCAAAAGCGTTCGAGAAGACTCTCAAACGCGGCGAGCGGTTTACCTTCGAGTATGTTTTGCTTGGTGGTGTCAATGACTCGGACGAGCATGCCGAAGCGCTCGCCGATCTCGTGCTACGCTACGATCTGCGCCGTGCAAAGATAAATCTGATCCCGCATAATCCCGCGCCGGGTCTCAATTATCATCCGCCGGACGCGGACCAGGTGAGGCGCTTCAAGAACCTCTTAGAATCACGCGGGATCTCGGCCTATGTGCGGCGGCCGCGCGGGCGCGACATCTATGCGGCATGTGGTCAGCTCGCCGCTAAACAGGAGCCGAATCTCGTTCAAATCGCCGCTTTGTAATTATGGAGCTTCTAATTCCGGGGTTAATACTGGTCGCGTTGATGGTGTGGGCGTCGACCAAGATCAAGAAACGGGCGGCCGATGCCTTCGAGTCGGAATTGATCGAAACCGACCGCTACTCTTTGCTGAAGCCCGAAGGCTTTCTGCACGTCATCGGAGATCCCGACCACGAGCTTGCGGCATACTCAAGGGAATTTGGCGAGAATGACAAGTTGGGGATCCGACGAGCGACGATCGAGCTCGACGTCCTGCCGGCGAGCGATTTTGAGACCGAATGCGAGTCGCTGAGACGTATCGCGAAAAGCGCAGATGCAGTGCTGGAAAACGACGCCGGAGATCAAACTTGCCGAATCAAAATTGAAGAGACGGCAAACGAAATTACGGTTGACGCTGTCTATAAGATTGTCGGCGCGCGCGATGCGATCTACAAACTTCGTTTCGCGGTCCTTCCTGAACACGCTGATGAATATCTGGGTCGGATAGACCTTGCGCTCGACAACTTTATAGTCAGGACGAGATAGCTTTTATGAACAGACCATTATCTTTTGTAATCTTATTGTTTGTATTTTGTTTTTTCGGGATGGTTTCGGCCACGGCTCAAACCGTCAGCGGCTCGATCGGAAAAGGGACCGTCGAGCGCGGTGACGACACACGCGGAAACATTGTCATGAATATTCCGCGAGGCCTGCACGTAAATTCGAACCGACCGTTCAGCGAGTACGCTATACCCACCGTCGTCACCCTCCGCGGCGCCTCGGGCGTTCGGGTGACACGGCTGTCATACCCGCGCGGCAAATACCGCAAGTTCCAGTTTTCCGAGATTCTGATCAACGTATACG
>JBKKAS010000402.1:0-4722 GCA_046714595.1 Pyrinomonadaceae bacterium
GATCCCAATCCTTCGCGAGTTTGTGCAGGCGAATGACAGAGCCGTCATGCATCGTGAGATCGTTTACAGATCCGGCTTCGTAAGTAGCGGTTATCTCGCGCATCATCGGAACAAAGTCCATCGTGCCGGTGATCTCAACATGCTCGCGGACGTAGTCGTACGATTTAGTCGAGCCGGAGTTGTTGTTGAAGGTGACGCAGGGCGAGATCACATTCAGAAACGCAAAGCCCTTGTGCTTCATCGCGGCCTTCAGAAGCGGCGTGAGCTGTTCCTTGTCACCCGAAAAACTTTGCCCGACGAACGTCGCTCCAAGCTCGATCGCGAGACTCGCGAGATCGATCGCCTCGAAAAGATTCACCGAGCCGGCCTTGCTCTTCGAGCCCGCGTCAGCGGTTGCCGAATCCTGACCCTTAGTCAGCCCATAGCATCCGTTGTTCATCACCAGGTAAACCATGTTCAGGTTCCGGCGAACTACATGAACGAATTGCCCCATCCCGATCGACGCCGTGTCGCCATCGCCCGAAACGCCGAGATAGATCAGATCGCGATTCGCGAGATTCGCACCGGTCGCCACCGAAGGCATGCGTCCATGAACGGAATTGAACCCGTGTGAGTTCGACAAAAAATACGCCGGCGATTTTGACGAGCAGCCGATGCCCGAGAGCTTCGCAAGCCTGTGCGGTTCGATGTTCATCTGCCAGCACGCCTCGACGATCGCGGCGTTGATCGAATCATGCCCGCACCCCGCACACAGCGTGCTCAGCGAGCCCTCGTAATAATCGACCGTATAGCCGAGATCGTTCTTGGGTAATGCGGGATGTCGAAATGTAGATCGTACGTAGGTCATAGTGTGTTAATTATCGGTTAGGCGTCACCCCCGCGAACGATTTCCAGCGTTATCGGAAATTAGCGATGAATCTGGATCCAAAGGCACCAATATAATTTCAACGCGATGGCGATCGCCATCGGTACCGGTTTCAGTGAAATTCCTGAAATCAAAAACTCTTGCCTTCTGAAATCGAATCTCCAAAAACCCCGGTCGTGTCCAAGCTAGTGACAGATCGTTTACTTTATCGGCTCTAAAAACTGCACGGTCTTTATCGAACACCGCTGAATCCCCATCGAACTCAGTTCCAGACGCAACTACGAACACCAGGGATGTGACGCCGGTTGTTGCACCGGCGCTTCCCTCGATCAGGACTGCCTCGGACACGCCGTCCATTGACGGCAGTCTGGCTTCTTCATGGCCCTCCCATTCTCCCCCGGCGATGCTGAAACATCCCGACGCAAATAGAAAGCAAGCGATTAGGGCTCCAATTCTTAATTTCATTAGTTGGGCCTTTCGAATCAAGCTCAATTACCGAGCGTCAACATGCCACTTCATATGCCCGTACGTATTATCCGATGTGATTGGCCTACCGTCTAGCCACGAGGCCCGAGGAATATTCTTTCCCCTTCCGCAGACCGCGTAGCGGTCACATGAATTTAGCCGTGGCCTTCAGGCCACGGTAGTCGACAAAAAATCAGTTTCGCCGCGTCAGCGGCGATTGAAATCGAATTGGGTTCAGCCGTCGCTACGCGACGAAAATCTTTGCCGATGCGGTTCCGTGGCCTGACGGCCACGGCTAAATTCACACGGTCGCGACGCGACCAATGCCCGCCGGCGCCCCTACGCAATCACCGCCTCAACAATACTCACCGCCGAATCGGTCGGGATGACGCGGGTCATGCGGAAGCCGGCTTTGGAGAGCAGTGCGTCGTATTCATCCGGTGTGCGTTCCTGGCCGCCGGGACAGACGAGCATGACGATGTCGAGGATCTTGCCCGGATGCGGAGTGTCGCCGGGCGGAAGGACCATCTCGATGATCAGCAGACGGCTCTCGGGCTTCATTGCTTTGCGGATGTTGCGGAGGATGGTAAGACACTTTTTTTCGTCCCAGTCGTGGATGATGTGCGATAGGACGTACGCGTCCGCACCGGCCGGAACGCTCTCAAAGAAGCTGCCGCTCTCGATCGTGACGCGATCGGCGACGCCATTCTTTTCAAGCAGCGCCGGAGCGTCGGCGACGATATGCGCCATGTCGAACAGGATGCCTCGCGGACCCGCATGACGGGAGAGTATCGCCGCAAGCATGTTGCCCGTGGCTCCCCCGACATCGACCACGCTGCCGACGCCTGAGAAATCGTAAGCCTCCGCGACGGCCACGGCCTCGCCACCGTTGAGACCGACCATCGTCTCGCTGAACAGCGACGCCTGATCGGTGTGCTGGGCGAAGTAGTCGAACACGGGCATCCCGAACGCCTTTTCGAATCCGGTCTCGCCGGTCTCGAGCGAATGCATGATCTCTTCGAACGCGAGCACGAACGCCGGGCTGCCAAAGGAGAGGGCGACCGAACGGGCGGAACCCGGAGCGCCGGTCTTTAACGCCTCGCCCATCGGCGTCAGCGAATAGCTCTTATCATCCGCCGATGTTAGAACACCGAGCCCGCCAAGCGTTCGCATTAGACGATGGAGCGACTGTGCGTGCGTGCCGGTCGGTCCGGCAAGTTCGTCGGCGGTCCTGGGTCCATCGGCAAGATGGTCGGCCAGATCGAGCTTCGCCGCGGCATAGATGATCTTCGAGATCCAGTAGCCGCTGGCCATCTGCATTAGTTGAACGTGGGGCGGAAGCTCGGCTTGAGTCTGTTGTGCTGTGGACATTTCACACTCCTGTTCTGTTTGGTTTGTTGTGGGGGTATTATGCGGTGGTTTTGGTCGGTGGTCTAGTCGGATTCAGGCATTGTTACCTTCAGGCATTGTTACCCAAACCACTTTTAATCTGCCGATAAATATTGTCCGCCGTGATGGGCATACCGTCGTAGTTGAGAACAGAGACGAGTTTCGCGGCGTCGACGCCGAGCTCGATCATCATCAGGCTGCGGAATTGGGCGTCGCGGTTTTGTTCGATGACGAAGAGGAGTTCGTGAGCGTCGACGAAATCACGGAAAGCTTTTCCAAACGGAAACGCGCGGACGCGCATGGCATCGAGCGTGATGCCATCTTCTGCGAGCAGTTCGATCGCTTCGACGGCGGCGTAGGTCGAGGTGCCGAAGAAAATGACTCCGCTCAGTGACGAGTGACGAGTGACGAGTGACGAGTCAGAGGTCTCCCCCTCTCCCTTTCTCCCCTTCTCCCCTTCTCCGTGTCGCCCCTTCCCCGCGTCGCTAGAAAGCGCGTCGCCATAAAATTCCGGCTGTGGCACCAGCTCTTTCGCCGTGCCCCACTTGCGTGCGAGGCGGTCCATGTTCCGGCGGTAGACATCACCGTCCTCCGTGTAGACGGCATACTCGTCCCGCGAAGATCCGCGTGTAACGAACGCTCCTCGTGTTTCATGTGTGCCGGGGATCGTGCGGTATGGAATGCCGTCGTCGTCGATGTCGAGGTAGCGGCCGAACTTGCCCTTAAATTGTTCGAGAGGCTGGGTCGTAGATTGGTCGCCGTCGGGTTGAGCGTCGAGTTCCGACAGCACGGCAGCCGATTCGCCATGCCCGTTACCGTTGGTTATCAGGTCTTGCTCATCCACGGCTTTCTGCATGTCCGCGATCGCTTTACCCAAAACGTCAAGCTGTTGCGCGGTTAAAACCTTACCGCGGTCGTAGACGAGCGAGTCGTCCCACGTAAGCGGATCCGTGACGTGGTCGTTCATGCCGAGGTCGAGATCGGTCATCACGATCACTGGAGTTTGCAAGCGTTCGGTCAGGTCGAATGCAGCGGCCGTCATCTCGAAACATTCCTTCGGCGACGCGGGGAATAGCAGGGGATGTTTTGTATCGCCATGCGAAGCGAAGGCGGCCAGCAGAATGTCGGATTGCTGTGTTCGCGTCGGCATTCCGGTGGACGGACCGGTCCGCTGCACGTCTATCAAGACGGTCGGCACCTCGGCAAAATATCCGAGACCGAGGAACTCATTCATCAGCGAAATGCCCGGGCCGCTCGTCGCCGTGAACGCACGCGCTCCGTTCCACGACGCGCCCATCACCATACCGATCGCGGCCAGTTCGTCTTCGGCCTGCACGATCGCGTAGTTGTTCTTTCCCGTCTCGGCGTCGACGCGATATTTCGCGGCGTACTTTGCAAACGCATCGACGACCGATGTCGAAGGTGTGATCGGGTACCACGCGGCGACAGTCGCACCGGCGTAGATCGCACCGAGCGCGCATGCCGAGTTGCCGCTGTAAAGTATCTTGTCGCCGAGCGCGTCACGGCGTTCGACACGAATATCGAGCGGGCAATCAAAATGTTCGAGCGTGTACCGGAGGCCGATGTTGAGCGCTTTGATGTTCGGCTCGATCAATTTTTCCTTACCTTTGAACTGTTCACCGATCAGCGATTCGAGCACGTTGAACTCGATGCCGAACAACGCGACGAGCGCACCGATATAGACGATGTTCTTGAAAAGCTGTCGCTGACGTGCGTCGGTAAACTCGGCGTTGCACAGATTCATCAGCGGGATGCCGATGTGTGTGATGTCCGTGCGATCATAACCCGGCGGCAGAGGCTTTGAGCTGTCGTAAAGAAAATAGCCGCCCGTCCGGACGTCGGCGTAATCCCGTTTCATCGACTGCGGATTGACCGCGATCATCAGATCGACACCCTCGCGACGACCGAGATAACCCTTTTCCGAAATGCGCACCTCATACCACGTCGGCAGGCCCTGGATGTTCGAAGGAAATATATTCTTC
>JBKKAS010000403.1:0-5174 GCA_046714595.1 Pyrinomonadaceae bacterium
CCGATCCGGGTCCGCCGCCCGCATCGCACGCGGTCTCGAAGTAATGATCGAGGTTATCGCCGGTCGCGGTGGTTGAGGTCCATGCGATGTGATCGTTGCGTCCGATCAAGACCGGCGGCACGCCCGCAAAGGCCATCCCGAGAACATTGAATCCGTTACCGCCCTTGAGCTGTACTTCGTGAAGAACTTCGGGAGCGCTGAATCCCATCTGCGGTCCGCCGTAGAGCATCGCGTCGCCGCTCGCGCTCCGTGACGGGCTGACGGCCCAGGCGTAGCTGCCGAGTTTGGTCGGCACACCCACTGACTGCCACGCCGCCTTGGCCTCGTCTTCGAAAACGTTCGGCGTGGATGCAGAAGCGATCGCTAGTTGAGCGGATTTCAATGGCTGGGTGCTCTTTCGATTCTTAGCAAATGCGCCTGTCGGAACGGTCACCGGGGAGTCGGGATCGTTGATCCAGCGCACATCGTTGAAGATCGCGTAGCCCGCCGTTGCGCCGTGCGCCGTGATGAAGCTGGTCAGCACCGCGAGGTTGGTCAGCTCGCGACCGCCGATCTCACCGAAGCGCCGCACCATAAAGGCGCCGAACGCGACCGAGTCGCGACGCGTCCAGGGCTGCGGAACAAAACCGAGAAAGTGAAACTCGAACGGCAACTTTGTTACCGGCGCGAGCACCGCCTCTGCGATGTACCGGTTAATACCGCCGAGGTAGGCGTCGAATATCGCCTGCTCCTCTGCGGTGAGCTCGGCGAATTGCGCGTCCAACTCGGCGTCCGTGTATCCGGTGACGCGCGCGAACCGGTCGGCGTTCAACTGGCTCGAACCGAAGATCTCCGAAAGCCGTCCTCGAGCGGCGCGCCGGTTTAGTTCGAGCTGCCAGAGACGGTCCTGGGCCACGGTGTAACCGTAGGCTTCGAACAGCCCGCGGTTGGTCTCGGCGAAGATATGCGGAGTGCCGAAGTCGTCGCGGTAGATCCTGACGGCCTCGCCGTTCACGACGAGGGTGGTAAAACCAGTGTTATTGGCCTTTGCTGTAGAGGGCAGGTTAAAAAGAACGGCTGCGATGGTCAGACCCATAGCGAACTTAGGAAAGAGACGGTAGAACATATTGATCCTTTGGGCTTCAGGTGACGAGTCACACAGCGTGGTGGTGCTGCTGAAAAGTTATCTCCCCGAGGGGACGAGAGACGGTGCGATTCCGTTAGAAAATTTCGCGATGTCGATCCGGTAGGTTCCGGTAAAGACACGCCGGTCGAGACCGCGGGTTATTGATACCGATTGATAGAGCGACACTATTCTTGTTGAGGAGAAAAGTCAACGGAGTTTGCGCAGTCGGAACATGCGAATTTGACGCCTTCGGTTGATTTGAGTTCGCCTTCCGTCACGAGGGCCAGACGTTGTTGTAGAAAAATTAACCGTCGCTCCAACACCATTCGCGGGTCAACTCAAGCTTAGGTCTCGCGGGCTTGACTCTCGCGAATCCAGAACTACACGGCGAGCGAAATACCTTCTTCGTATATCGGTTGGTGAGGGATTTTTATTATGTTCAGCAAAGCGGATTATATTATTTTGGGAGCGGCATTCGTATCGTTCCTATTCTCGGTGTCACTCTGGTTCGGCGTTTTCGGAATCGAAAACAGGGATGCGGGTGTCTTCGTCGGGTTGTGGGTACCTTCGATTCTTGCGCTCGGTCTTTTCTTTAGGACGGGCGTCCGGGGAAGTCAGGTCCGATGACCGGCGTCATCTTCGCAGTCGGGCTTTTCGTCACTTTGGCCGTATGTTATGCGTTGTTTGCCTACACGATCGCCGAGATGAGAAACAGTCGAAACGACAATGCTTAAACGGCGCATAACGGGATTACTTCAAAACCCTGTTGCCGAGGATTGAGAGTGGACGCGGCGATCGGAATCGAACCGATGTATAAAGGTTCTGCAGACCTCTGCCTTACCAGTTGGCTACGCCCGCCCTACAAAGAGAAGCGTCGAGCGCAAATAAAAGTCAACGCGCTTTTGTTTTCTTGAAGTCGGTCACCTTGCGTCGGTGTTATGGGCTATGCCAATGCCGTAGACGCCTGGGGTTGACTCGAGCGTTCCGAACGGACTGTTGAGCTAGATCATTTTTTCCGCATGCAGACAACGGTACCGAGAGACCGCATCACCCGTCGTCTCCCGCTGTGCCGGTCTTCATCTTGACTACCTGCCGTCTTCCGCCTCGGCGTACGCCGCGAGCATCTTCAACTCGGGTATCAGGACATCCTTACCTTCGTGAATGATGAGTCCCTGGTCCTGGAGACGGATCAGCATGCGCGTGACAACCTCGCGAACAGTGCCGATTCGTGCGGCAAGCTGATTGTGAGTAAGACGTAATTTTATCTTTGTGCCTTGAGGCGTTTCGGTACCATGATCCCGCGCTTCGTCGAGAAGCAATCTCGCGAGTCTTTGGCCGACTTCACGAAGTGAAAGCGTTTCTACAAGTTCGGCGCATCGACGTAAACGCGATGCCATGAGTTTGACCGCGGCAAGGGCGAGCTGCGGATACTCGTACGCCGCCTGAAGGATCTGCTCTTTGTTGAGAAAATATAGGGTCGTCGCTTCCTCGGCCGCGACCGTCGATGGGTAGTTCCCGTCGTCGAAAACAGGGACCTCGGCAATGGTCGTGACAGCGCTCTCTACATGAATGATCTGCTCGCGTCCGTCAGCGCTTGTTCTAAACGCCCGCACCGATCCCGATGCGATCACATACAGTCCAGTCGCTGGTTCCCCGGCTAAAAATAATATCTCGTTGCGTCTGAGGCGTTTGATAACCGAATGCTTCGCCAGGACATGTAGGACCGCATCGTCCAGGCTTCGAAATAGCTCTGTCTGCTTAAGGATTGGTACTTTGTCATCCGCCACAACCGAATTTTAACGAATGCGACAACAATACGCCACGCATGTGACTTTGGTCACATAGCGCGAGCACGAGCTGACGGAGAATAGGCACAGACTGAGATGTTCGGAGGTAGGAAAATGAAGATCACTGGTAATGCCAAGATAAAGGAAGTTCTAGCTATCGATGAAGAGAAGATGATCACGACCTTGATGTGGATGGCTCCGGAATTTGAGCGTCTGCAATATCCGAAGCTTCGTCGTGCGATGGCCGGCAGGGTCTCGGTTTCGCAAGCGGCCCGGATCGCACGTATTCCTCTGACAGAGATGTTGTATGTACTTAATCTTGCCGCCGGGGAAAACGAGGCAGAACTTTCCGAAGAGCTTTCGCTATCCAGCCGGGACAACTTTCAGTACGCGGAAACAAATCTGCCGGTCAAACCAGCGGAGATCGCTGCCGCGAAAGATACCGACGCGAATATCGTTTTCGTTGATCTGATGCTCCAGGCAGACGAGAAGCGCGATCCGATGCCGGCTATAGCTAAAGGATTGGTGAGTCTGAAAGCAGCGGACGATATTTTGCTTTTGAAGCATCCGTTCGATCCGATACCGCTGCGGGATATGTTCGCCCGAAGAGGATTTGGGAGCTGGGCCGAAGAGAGAAAGTTGGGTGAGTGGTTCATCTACTTCTACCGCCCGGCGTTGCGTGCGGCCGCTTCTGCACATCCGGCGATAATGCAAGATGTGTATGCCAGAGCTTTTGCCGCGGCAGCGTAGTCTGGCGATCATATGTCCGAGTTGGCCCGGCCAGGGAACAGCGGCGGCAGATTCTCTTTCTTCGAAGCCCGTTCATGCGTGCTCGGCTTGCGTCGCAGTAATTCCAGATCCCCCGCGGATGAAGACAAAATAATTTACGGCGAGACACCCTAAGGAAAAGAGAGACAGCAGCATGAAGCCGATCGTATAACTGCCCGTCGCATCTTTGACAAGGCCCAGCTCGAGTGGCGGGAAAAATCCACCAAGCCCTCCGAATGCTCCGACGAGTCCAGTGACTGTCCCGGTCTCTTTTGAAAAATACTGCGGGACTAGTTTAAACACCGCACCATTGCCAAGACCGAGAGCCGCCGCACAACCCAGGGCTCCGATAGTGAACAAGGTGATGGTCGTGAAACTTAACAGAAGCGACAAAACCGCGATCGCCGCAAACACAAAAATAAGAACCTTCGCACCACCGAGTTTGTCCGCGAGAATGCCGCCGACGGGGCGCATGATCGTGGCCAGCGCCACGAACCCTGCCGTCCGCGCACCGGCGTCGGTTGGCGTCAGTGCAAAGATCTCGAGAAGAAATGTCGGCATGTAAAGAGCGAGTGCCACGAATCCGCCGAACGTTAGGAAATAGAAAAGGGAAAGTACCCAGGCGATCTTCGAACTCTTCAATACTGCGAGGCTTTCCGCGAGCGATTTCGGCCGGGCGGTTGTTGTGTCGTTCTTCGCGAACGCGAAGAAAACGATACCCCAGATAAAAGTCACGGCCGCAAATATGAAAAAGACTGTCCGCCAGTCTCCAAGCTGCAACGCGAGCACGGGAGCAAGGAATACCGCGATCGACTGGCCGATATTCCCCATACCGTACACTCCGAGTGCCGTGCCCTGTTTTTCAGCGGCAAACCATCGCGATGTAAATCCCACTCCGACGGGAAAGGTCGTTCCCGCTATGCCGAGGAGCAGTCCGAAAATTACGAGTTGGGTAAAGCTGGTCGAAAAGCCGATCGCAATCGCAGGAACGGCGGAAAATACCAGCAAAGCTGCGAATACGTTTCGACCACCGTACTTATCGGCGACGATGCCCGAAAACAATCTTCCGATCGATCCGAGCAATACGGGCACAGCGATCATGACGCTTTTTTCCGTAGCCGAGAGGTTGTAGATCTGTGTAAACGTCGGCGCAAGTGCGGCGATCAAGCCCCAGACGGCAAAAGAGACAGCGAATGCCGTAGTCGAAAGGAATAGGGCGCGTAACGCGCCGGGTCTGTACGTGTCCGTCATGTATCGTGGAGTCTAAATATCAAAATCCGGCGACGCCATCTCATCGCACTTGCGGCATTTGAGCATCTCACCGATCCTGGTCTGCCGGCCCTCTTCGCTGAGCACCCATTCACGCGTAGTAAGCGGCGGATCGTGACGGACGTGCTGATAGTGACCGCATGCAAGCTTCGCGCGCCAATCCCGCTCACTGTCCTGGTCGAAGCCGATGATCTTTTGTTGCATCAACGTTGAATCGCGCACTTATCTGGCTAAAAAACATCAGT
>JBKKAS010000404.1:0-1288 GCA_046714595.1 Pyrinomonadaceae bacterium
CGAAACCGGGGCACCGCTTCCCGTACCACCTTTTCCGGGAATACTGTTGTTCAATCAAGGCGGGTCAATGACCGGAACTTCAACCGCCGCCACATCAGTTTACGGAACATGGAACCGCGGACACGGACCGCATGAATATTCCTTCACGTCCCTTTCGTTTAAATATGACGCGGCAGGAGTGTTGATCGGTTCTCGAAAAATCACGCAAAATGCCACGCTCAATGAAACTGGAAATGCAATGATCACAAACGGTGGATTCCAGGACTATGATGTCAGCGGGAATCCGACCGTTTCCGGATGTTCTACCGCCACCGGAACCCGCTTTCCGGGCTAGGCCTGTATGAATGCAACGCCGACAACGACCGGCGTTGCATTTTTTACGTTACGGCACCGCCATCGACGATCACGATCTCACCATTCATGAAACTGTTGCGGTCGCTGACCATGAACGCAGCGTATTCGGCAAGTTCTTCGGGCTTGCCGAGCCGGCCTTTAGAAACCCAAAAATCATGCATTTGAAGCAGGCGTTCGGGCAGGGTATTTCCGAGATCGGTAACGAAAATTCCAGCAGCGATCGCGTTGACCGTAATTCCAAAGTTTGCGGCTTCGCGTGAAAGACATTTGGTGAAGCCGATCATTGCCGCTTTTGACGTTGCGTAATGGACCGATGTCGGGAGACTGCGGATCGCTCCGACGGATGTGATGTTCAGGATCGAACCCACGCGCTCGCGGATCATCTGCTTATAAAATGGTTTGGTAACAGCGAACAGACTGCCCACGTTCGTATCGACCACCCAGTCCCAACTCTTATCCGTCGTCGTCGCGAAGTTGTCGGGCTTGTTCACCGCGGCGTTGTTGACAAGCACGTTGATGGAGCCCCACGCATCGCGTATCTCACGAGCAATGTGCTTCATCCCGAAACGGTCTGTAACCGAGACCTTAAAACCCAAAGCCTTTCGACCGTGCGCCTCGATCTTTTTCTTCACCTCTTCGGCGAGATCGTCACGAGAGTGGTAGTTAAATGCGACATCCGCGCCTTCGCGAGCGAAGACTTCGCAGAGCGCCGCTCCGATCCCACGAGTGCCGCCCGATACGAACGCACGTTTTCCTTCCAGTAAAAGACTCAATGTTTATACGCTCCGAGAGTTAAGTATTAGTAGAAAGGGTATCGTAATCGCCGGGGGGTGACAAGCTTGAATGACTGGTTATGCGTCGGGGATTCCGAGATCGGGCGGGTTTACACCGTAAGGGCCTGCAGGCGGGACGCCTGCCTTCCAGTCGCATCCGC
>JBKKAS010000405.1:0-3429 GCA_046714595.1 Pyrinomonadaceae bacterium
GACAGATCGCCTGCGTCACAAAATGTCCCGGTCAAATTCTTTTCCCGCATCGGCGACATTTACGGGACGAACGCATTTGGCACGGGGAGGTCGCCATTGACGCCGAATTGCAGGATAAAAGTTCCGGCTGTAGAGCGCTGCAAGAACCACATCGACTGCGAAGGGCGAAATACAGTTGCGTCGAATCGTCCGTCGCCGTCGTAGTCGCCCGGCGACGGGACGTCGCCGTCAACACCAAAAGGAAATGAGAAAAACGAAAAGTTTTCGCTTCGCAGGATAAACCAGAAACCCGTCGACGGGCGCCAGAAAGCCACATCCGCTTTGCCGTCGCCAGTGTAATCGCCCTGCACGGCTTTATCGGTCGATGTGCCGAACGTAACGGCAAAGACCGAAAGATTCGAGCTTCTCCGCACCCACCATTCACCGACGCCAGGTCGCCAGATAGCGATATCTGCCTTGCCGTCGCCGTCATAGTCGCCGACAACGGGTTTATCACCTGCCGCACCAAACCCGACAATGTCCGTTCCGCCAGCGGATTTCAAGATAAACCAGGTGTTTGTTGACGGGCGAAAAACGGTCGCATCGGCTTTGCCGTCACCGTCAAAATCTCCGGGAGCGGGAACATCTCCATCCGTACCGAAAGGAAACGAGAAGAACGAAGAGTCCTCAGATCGAAGGACAAACCAGTTACCATTTGAGGGACGCCAGATGGCAATGTCGGTTTTACCGTCGCCGGTAAAGTCGCCGGGCGTGATCTTGTCGGTGCCCGCGCCGAATTGCGCCGCGCCGTTTCCTGCAAGGCTCTTCAAATACCACCATTCGCCGGGTGCCGGTCGGAAGATCGAAAGGTCTGTCCTGCCGTCGCCGTCAAAATCGACCGGCGGCTCACGTCGCTCAAAAGCGCCAACGTCGGTTCCGTTACCGCCGGCAGCGTTCGGGACGCCAAGATCATCGGTAGTACGCGGCGAGTCGGTGCCGCGTTGATCGGTGGTGAGAATTCCGGTGAGCCCATTGCTTGAGCCTTTGTCTATCGCCGGACTGCCGCTAAGCAGGGACATAGTTCTGGTCGGTCCGCCGTTGTTTTGAGGTGAAATTAGCTTCGCATCGAGCGGCACGGCGATCGTTCCTGTTTGGTCGGTGGCAACGGTGGTGAATCCCACGCTCCCGTCCCTCTTGCCGATCAGGTTGAACCCGGCGGATATAAAATTGCCGCTGACGTCCGGTGAACCTGCGGCGCCCATATTGAGCGCAATAATGTTGTTTTTAACATTGACCGTCCCCGCGAAGTTGGCAATCCCGCCGGCTAAAGCGCCCGAAGAGTTGTTGCTGATCGTGCTGTTTGTGACATTCACCGTGCCGCCGTTGTTGACAATGCCGCCGCCGATATTACTGGCGGTGTTACCGCTGATCGTGCTGTTGGTGACGTTCAATGTGCCTTGGCTGATAATTCCGCCGCCGGATGTGGCTTGGTTGCCGCTGATCGTGCTGTTGATGACATTCAATGTGCCGAGGCCGTTGTTAATTCCGCCGCCGTTGTTACTGTTTGAGATTTGGTTGTTGCTGATCGCGCAGTTGGTGATGTTCAATGTCCCGATGCCAGAGTGGTGAATGCCGGCGCCGATGCCGCTGATGTTACCGTTACTGACTGTAATGCCCGATATGCTAATGGTGCCGTTGGTCTCTGTCACATGGAAGATGCGAATGTTAACACCGGCCGCCGGTCTCACCGTCAGCTTGTCCGCGCCGGGCCCGCTGATCGCAACCTTTGCGTTTATGCTGGGCAGCGCCTGCGTCAGATTAATAGTGCAAACACCGGCGGAGCAGAACGGATCGGACACAGGGATCGCGAATCCGATGACGCTGTCACTCTGGTCGTTCGCTGCCAGGATCGCGCCGCGCAGCGAGCAGCCGCTCGTGTTACCAAAGCACGCGCCGGCAACGACCGTATCGCTGGTGTTTCTGACTGTGAATAGCGGAACTAATTGCGCGTTTTGCGGGGTCGCAAAAAAGAAAAAGCTAAGTACAACGCAAACCAAAACCGCAATTAAAGATGCGCTGGTTAACCGGGAGATCCTTGCCACTTTCCTTTCCCGTATTCTCCGTTCCAATTTCATTTTCTCTCTCCTGTTTTACAAAATCTAATAATTGCGTCCGGTTAACGGTCGTTCCTGATGACCCTTATCGGCGAGGCCTTCGCGTCTGCCAACAACCTGATCAACTCTTCATAACGCTCGGTTTCGACGTTGATCTTCGGGTCGATCAGGACCTCTCGTACGTTGATTCCCGATTTTTCGCGGTCGGCAAAAACTACTTCGAGTTTTTCGGCTAATAGCGCCATATCGGCAGTCGTTCCCGTTTCGATCTTGTTCAGACGTAGTCTTCCGCCATGGTCGATTTCGACGATGAGCATTAGCGGCTGCGGCAAGATACCTTGCGAAAACGCGGCGCTTCGATCGACGAACTCAACACTGTGATTTGTTGCTGAACTCTTGCAGCCGAAAAAGGTGACGCCGATCAAGAAAACTGTTGCGAGCAATAACTTCTTCATTTCTTGTCTCACTTGTTTTGTTCTTTGATCCGGAATCAAAAGCATCACGCCATCGCCGACGAGACTCGCGAGTGTCTTGCCGAACACTTAAATGAAGAAGAGCGACGCCTGCCCGACCACGGGACAGACCTCGTTCTACGGCACGAATGCATTCGGGATCGGTCGATCGGTGCTGAGACCGAATTGTTGGATCAGGGTTCCGGCCGACGAGCGCTGAGAGAACCACAGCGACTGCGAGGGGCGGAAAACCGTGGCGTCGAACCGTCCGTCACCATCGTAATCGCCCGGCGCAGGCACATCGCCCGTAATTCCAAACGGAAACGAGAAGAACGAAAAGTTTTCGCTTCGCAGGATAAACCAATTTCCGTTTGATGGTCTCCAGAATGCGATGTCGGTCGCGCCGTCGCCTGTGTAATCGCCCTGCACGGGCTTATCCGTTGACGAACCAAACTGAAACGCACGCGCCCCGCCGCTCGAGCTTCTCAGATACCACCATTCGCCCTGAGCAGGACGGAAGATCGCAAGATCGGAGCGCCCGTCGCCATCGTAATCGCCGACTACCGGCACGTCGCCGCCCGTGCCGAACTGCTGGATCGTGGTGCCGCCGTTTGACCGGGAGATGAACCACGTCGAGCTCGATGGGCGGAATACCGCAGGGTCGGCTTTTCCGTCGTTGTCGTAATCAGCCGGAGCCGGGATGTCGCCGCCTAACCCAAACGGGAATGCGAAGAACGAGAAATCTTCACTTCGCAAGACGAACCAGAAGCCTGTCGAAGGGCGCCAGAACGCGATGTCAGTCTTGCCGTCGCCGGTGAAATCGCCCGGCACGATTCGATCTGTCATCGCCCCAAACTGCGCCGCAAACGTCGATCCGTTCGAGC
>JBKKAS010000406.1:0-5067 GCA_046714595.1 Pyrinomonadaceae bacterium
TAAATGAGTTCGGTTTCAGTTTGTCATCCCGTCTCGCCGACGACATCGTTATCGACAAGAATTTAAATAATAGACTCGCCCAGATTCGTGCCGACCTCGGACACGAATGGCTTCCCACGATCTATTCAGAAAAAGTGCGGAAGCTGCGAACGCGCGCATACTCGCTCGATATCCCCACCCGTGAAAATGATGCCCGGATCCTTCATACACTTCTCGGAATCGAGTTAAAAGTCGGTCGGCGACGTTTCGCGTGTCCCGATCTCGCGACGGCGCGCTATATGCTTGTTTTTGCGCGGATAGGCTGCCGCGCCTTCGCCGTTCCTTACGACATTACCAGGATCTCAACGGTTGCGGATGAGCTCGAGACCGTGTGGCAGCGAACAATGTTGAGCTTGGAAACCCGAACTACCGAAATGGAGGATCAGGCCCGCGGCCGAACTCGGTCAAAGCTTTTGAGATCAATCCGTTTCGAACTTGCCGAGGCCGGCCCCGGCGAAAAGATGCCGGAATTTAAGCAATCGACCAAGCAAAGGCGTCCCTGATATAATCATCTTAGTTTAGGAGATCGATGTTTCGATTTCCGGAAATTTTCATTTAGAATTAGCACTTATGTTCGACGCGGCAGCAACATCAACAGTTTCGGAGGATTTGCCCTTTCCTTATAATCGGCGAACTTATTGCCAATACGAGCCGATCGAAAAGCAGATCGAGCACGCCAGCGTATTGATCGTGAATTGCCTGCTTCGGTATGAGACCGATCTTTCGCCGCTCGCGATCGCGGAGTGGAAAGGAACGATGGAATCTAAGCTCCGGTTCGAGCGAAAGGTTTCAGCGATGGCGTGCAACAACATCGCTCAGAACGTCATCCGCCTCGTTCAAAATCCGAAGACAATGACCGTGCACCTTTCTGAAGTTGCGAAAGCGGTGCGAGATTTCTCACCCGATGCGATCGTCCTTAGCGGCACGTATCAGGACTTCGATTACTACAATCCGGCGCACCTCGATACTTTTCGCGAGTTCGTTACCGAGACAAAGATCCCGGTCCTTGCTATCTGCGGCGCCCACCAGCTTGTCGGGTTGTCATTCGGTGCAGAGCTAAAGACACTGGACGATCGCGACCTTGCCGAAAAGCGGTCCGATCGCGTCCTGGAATATCAGTACCGGTTTGTAAAGATCGTCGACAAGGACGATCCGATCTTTGACGGAAATGAGGATCTGTCTTCGGGGATCTGGCAGGATTATACGAAGGAAGACGACATTCTTCGCGTGTGGCAAAATCATGGCGTCAAGGTTCAGGGCGTACCCGAGGGATTCAAGCTGCTGGCCACATCCTATCTTTGCAAGAACCAGATGATGGTCAAACGAACGGACGGACAGGTGATCTACTGTGTCCAATTTCATCTGGAAAAGTCATTCGAAGATTGGTCGAAGAATCCGACGCGTTGGGAACATCCTAACGAATCCCGGGATGGGCGAATCCTGTTCGAGAATTTCCTGAAGATCGCACTGCAGCACAGAAGCAACGTCTAACGACGTGACGAGAACAAAAAACGAAAGCCGCGAAAGTTTTGACCTTCGCGGCTTTCTCGTTTTCCCTGGATCAAGACTATTTCTCGACCACGCCAAGTACGAAGTTGCTGACGGCTACAAGCCCGTCGTTGATCGCGGTCGAATTGAACTGGATCGTGGAAGCGCCACCGCCGGAAAGATCGTACTGCGGAGCCAGGAAACTAGTCCCGACCGGTTCGCTGGCGGGTAGAATGCCGTTGTTCACATATGGAGCGAGAACCATGTTGCCTTGGACCATACCGGTACCACCACCTTGTCGATCGACGCCGCCTTGCCCGGTCACGATGATCAGTCCCCGGAAACTAAAGTTTCCTCTTAGGGTCAGTTGGCCGGTTACGACCAGAATACCGCCGCCATCACCCGTTAAGTCACAGTTCCCGTCGCAAAATGTAATACCTGAACCGTTCGGATTTCCGAACGGATAAGGGCCGGTTGGCGCGACGCCCGATGCGAAGTACCGCCCTGAAGCGTTGGCGACGTTATAAAGTGATTTCACGGCGTTATCCAACTGCAACGGTGACGATAGCCATACCGGTGTGTCACTGGTTATGTCCGCAGGCACCCCGACAACCCTGTTCCAGCGGTTTACGTCGTCTATATTTCCGTGAACCGAACTCAGGTTGGTCTGTCCCACCGTGCCGATCGGAGGAATTATATCGGTCGACTCTAGATCCTGTCCCGAATACAACATGGCGTTGGAATTGCCGATCTCGAAAAGAAAGTTGCTCGCCGGTTGCGCCGGCCGCACGGGAATGCAGACTAACGGATCAAGGCACGCAGCTGACGCCGCCGTATTCGACGGCCCGATCAAGGTCAAAGTGGCCGGAGCACTTAGGCCGTTAAAGAAATTCTTTTGGATAACTGCCTCGAGGCGCTTAGTTGCACCCCGGGGTCCGTAGCCCGTCGATTTGATGAGCAGGCGGATCGGTTCAGGAGACGATAAGGTTCCCATTATCTGACTGTTGACTGCAGTACCAGTACTCGGGGCAAGGTTTGCCGCAAATCCGCTCGGATGTCCGTCTACGCGCGGATCCGGTGCATAGCTTGTCGAAACAGCGTTTCCCCCCACCGTCGTGAGAACAATCTGGCTGCCCTGAAGGGTAAAGGTCCGGGAATCGAAGCGAACGGACGGGGTTGCAAAGTTGACGCCCGCGCCAGAGCAGAACGGAATGCCGTCACCGTCACCGTCATCCACCACCTCGCAGTTTGGTGTGATCCAGCCTCTGATCACACGCACACCCCAATAGGGCACGGTCATCTTAATATCGATGTTAAAGCGGTTATAACTCGCGATCGGTGCCCCACTACCATGCTTGGTTACACGGATTGTACCGAAGTCGGTGGTGACACTTCCACCAGTTGTATCCACCTGTCCGGCGTTCCGAGCGACTACTTCAAGGACAAATCCATTGGTGACGTCGCCGTAGTTCTTACGAGCTGTATTGGTAAGTTCATGGTCACCGAGCTTTCCCAGTGCTTCGTAGGTGACGAAAGCACCCGTGTGATCCGGATCGGAAACTTCAAGCGAATACGCATAGCCGTTTTGAGCTACATAAGTTCCGTCGCCCATGCTTATTCGATCGGGGTAGTTTGCATCGTACGACATCCACCTTGACATACGCGGCGTGGTATCCAGGCCGGTGGTCGTCAGATTGGATTGCGCCGGATCGAGCGCACGAATATAGTTAATCCGGTTGACCTTTGCGGTCGCCGGTTGCGTGGCGTTAAGACGTAGGGCATCCGGCAAAGTAATATTGTCACGCAACGCATACACCGCCGCCTGAATACCGCTTTCCGCGGCATTAAATGCCTGCTGCTCGGCCGTTGAGTCAGTGACGTTCATCGTGTTGGCTGTGGTTTCCAACATTAGGCCGGCACTCGCAACCAGAAGTAGAAATGACACAAGCAGGGCCATGACCATGGCGGCGCCTTTTTCACCTTCTCTATTCTTCGTTAAATTCACTTTTTTCTCGCGCATACCTGTTACTCCTCAAAACAAGGACATCAATACTGCTGAAGCATGTAGCTGTTGTTTCTCAACGTGACTTCCGATGCGAATGTTACTCGCTGATTGTCGGGCTGCCCGACTACCTTATCGAGCTCGACATCGACGATTATTTTCACTCGGCCGGTCGCGGCCGTGGGTGCCGCTGACGGACCGGTAGCAGCTGAGCTGCTGCCTGCGTAGTCGTAATACTCAAAGGTGACATTACTGATCTTGTTGATCACAACCGACGTTTGGGGAACGCCCATCCCAAGACCGTTTGGATCGTACCGGACGATCGATGAAGTAGCGTTGTCAAAGAAATATGTCACATCCTCGCCGGGTTCATTTATTGTCAACGTCGTCGGTCCGGGAGCCGTGACCGTTCCTCCCGCGTTTTCAAGGTTCGCCCGCACTCGGATCTGGTGGTCGTCGGAATCGGCAAGCACGATGCCGTTGTTCGCAGTGTCACTCGATTCGTTAACAAGGCCAAACCCTGAATTTGACACTTCGCGTGATATCACGCTGATCGCTGCTTGTGCCGACGCCAGAGCATCTGCTGTACGGCTTTCCCTGGCACGAACGCTGAACGCCCGCGACATCAAGCCGGAAACTAAGCCCAACGCGATAAGCATCATTGTCATCGCGATCATGAGCTCAAGGATTGAAAAACCTGAATTGCTTTTCGGTGTCGGCGTCTTCATATATTTTTAGTTCCCCCGGACACGACGCAAAACTATGGTCGCGGGTATTGCCGTCTGCCATCCCGGGCTCGGAGCCGCGAGTGTTACTTTTACCGTTATTTCTTTGATCGTGCAGTCTACGGCGTCGCCTTGAGGCGAGCTGCATACGTCGCCTGCATCCTCTTCCTGAGTACCTGCGACGAAAGGATCGTCATCGACCGTGACGTCGACGAAGAAAACATATCCATTGGTCGCCGTAACCATGCGCTGCGCTTTTACCCCGCCGGTTATATCTCGCCTGCCATCATCCGGGTTGCCCGGTGTGTAATTGTCAGGAGCCGATCCGGCGTTGAATTTTGCCGCGCGGTATCGTTCTACTTCCTGTTGGAGTATCGTCAGGGCTTGCGATCGGGACTTGTTTCCCGCGTTGTACACGATCGTGTAGCCAAAGACTGCGGCGACACCTAGCAAAGCGATCATGATAATTACCAACGCGATACAAACCTCGATCAATGAAAAACCGGCCGAGCCACTGCGGAGCTTTCTCCGCTGCGCGCCCAATACTTGTATCTGGTGATTCATCGTCGGTTCAGCCGATGACGCTGTCTTTGAATAGCTCTCCATAACGTCTCTATAGGACCTCAACTTCTCGGATCAACGAGTTTGTCTGCATCGCCCGCCCTGCAAGTAGTGTTCTGGTCGACATATACAGTTGTCTAGATCGGGCCGCTGGCCGAGCAGGCAGTAGATGGGTGCCGTATTCGTATTTGTGTTCGTGTTCGTGTTCGTGTTGACGTTCGTGTTGACGTTCGTGTTGACGTTCGTGTTGAC
>JBKKAS010000407.1:0-16458 GCA_046714595.1 Pyrinomonadaceae bacterium
CGCGCCAGGAAATCAAGCACCGCCTCGATCGGCTCACCCTTGACCACCATTTCCAACGAGTCTTTCTGACACTGGATCAGCGATTCGGCCTGCTGTGACTTCTCGGTCAGCAGGTGGGCTGCGGCCTCGGCTTTCTGCGCGCGGACTTCACCAGCGTGAGCCGTCTTTTCGGCGCTCTGCGCCTGATCGGTCAACTCGTGCTGGCGGACCGATGAAACCAGCAGTGCTTCGTTCATGTCGCGCAGTTGCCGATTGGAATCGCGGGTCCCCCCGCCCGCTGCCACCTTTCGTGGAGGAGGATCGTTCATGCTTTATTCCTCCGGCGCGTCTGAGGAGTTTTGACGGTGGGCTTGGGCTCACGGCCCGTGCGCAGTTCCGGGATCTCGGCCGATTCGTAGGACCACGGCCCCGGAATGCCGCTGGTCAGTCCGCGATAGCCTCGAAGCGGCTCACCCATGACCACGCCTTTCGGGGTGATCGTGTATTCCCGCATATCAATACTGTGCTCACTTCCGCGCATCTTAACGACGAGAATCATCTTGCGAAGCTGCCCGTTGATCGAAATATATCTAAGCCGGACTATGTCTTCGGCGAGGAACGAGATGGCGTAATTGCTCAATCCCATCGACGTAAAATTTTCCTCGACCTCTACTGTGCTAACGACCGTGACACCGAGCCGCGTAAGAGCACCGATCATCCGGTAGAGCGACTCGCGAAACTCGTGGCGGAAATCGGGCGCCAGAGCCATCTCGAATCCGACGAGCGAGTCAACGACAACGCGTTTCGCATCGATCGCCTGCACTGCGTCAACGACCGCGTGCACCGTTTCGTCAACCGAGAGATCGAGCGGACGGATGTAAATGATCTTGAGCGAACCATCCTTCAGAGCAGCGTCAAAGTCGATGCCGAGCTTGGCTGCACGGCGTATGTAAGCGGCCGGAAGCTCCTTGAAGATGGCGATTACGCCGGGCTCGCCCCGTTTCAGTCCCTCATCGATAAACTGTGACGCCAATACCGATTTGCCCGATCCGCTAGGTCCGGCGAGCAGCAGGCTGTCGCCTTCGGGGATTCCGCCGCCGAGCATTGTATCGAATTTGGGGATGCCGCTGGAGAGCCGGCGGGTACCCTTGGCATGGTCGGATCTTTCACTCAAGCCGAATGTGCGCGGAAAGGTTTGCAAGCCGTTGTCTGTGATACGGAAGGTATGCAGCCCCGGGACCGATTCCTGGCCACGTAGCTTCACTATCTGCATCTTTCGCACGATCGAATTGCGCTCGATGCTCTGGTAAAGCCAGAGTAGCCCGTCGGCTACTGTAAAGATGGGATTGTCGCGCATCTCGCCGTCAACATACTCGCCGATCAAAAACGTCGTGGCTTGGCAACTGGTCAGGTGGAGCGCCAGCCGCTGGATAAAACCCTGAATCTCGATTTCGGTGTCGATGGCCTGAGCCCTTCGCACAACGGTGCGGAACGAATCCACCACCACGACGCTTGCGTTCGATGCTTCGACCTCCGCGATGATGGCTTCCAGAACCGCGCCGAGGTCTTTGTCTAGAACAAGCTGGCTCAGATTGATAAAACGGACAGCGCCGTCAAGCATCGTCTGGTCGAAGAATTCGAACTGCTGCTGATACCGCAGCATCTTGATCGCCGGTTCGCCCAGCACGGTGAAATAGAGCGCCGGCCGCTCCCTCGTTGCGTTGGCAAAGATGATCTGGTGAGCGAGAGTCGTCTTTCCGGAGCCCGGAGCTCCGGCGAGGATATTGAAGGAGTACTCCGGCAACCCGCCGCCAAGGATCTCGTCGAGGCCCGGCACGCCGGTCGGCATCTGCCGGATGCGTACACGCTCTTGCGCTTCCCCTTTTTCTTCAGTGTTCATACTTTCTCGTCTCCAAAAATCTTATCGATCGATCGGCAAATCGGGCCATCCCTCACTTACCAGGCGGAGGGCCAGGGGCTCGCCGACAAAAGTGATAAGCAGCCATAGGAAGTGGGCCGTAAGAGCGGTGCCCGCCTCGTTTCCGTCGCCGTCGAGGGCCGCTTCAAACCCAGCGAAGCACCCATCGGGCCTCAGCGTCAAACTTTGAAGTGCAGGCACTTCGGCCCTCGCGAGCGCCAGCGAACGCCGCATGAGCGCCACGAAGCCGTCCGAGCCGGCAAATCGTGTCAGCGAAATTCGCAACTTCTCGCATACCCGCTCCGCTTCATGCGCGCCGGCCGCCGACGGGCTCGCCGCTTCGAGGGAAAGCAGTAACCGCGCCAAGTCCCGTACAGATGTGGAGGGTATATCCATCATGTGCATAGTCCTCACGACCGAGTTTACCCTTCGGCAGGTAAGCTGGTTGGTCGAACGAAACTTTCTCTTACTTAGACCGACAGGAGGGTGCCTTGCTCATACTTGAAACCCGTGATTATTGGCCTTTGCTTATTTTAAGCAATGTGGTTCAAACGTCAAGAAACATTTGATTCATGACCGGGGGTTACCTTTACATAGAAGACTTGGATTAAATTTGACAACAACGCACTCACATATTATAGTCGTTCACGGCTCACATAATAATTTAATAGGAGAGCCTTTGGTATAATTACGTAACTGGAGAAAAAGAATGAGCAAAATCATTGGTATCGACTTGGGTACGACCAACTCGGTAGTTGCCGTTATGGAAGGCGGCGAACCGGTAGTAATCACTAACTCGGAGGGCGGCCGAACGACCCCGTCGGTCGTCGCATTCGCAAAGGACGGCAACCGTCTGGTTGGTCAGGTCGCCAAACGGCAGGCAGTGACCAACCCCGAGAACACGCTTTATTCGATAAAGCGGTTCATGGGCCGCAAATACGACGAAGTAAAAGAAGAGATCAAGCAGGTCCCCTTCAAGGTCGAGAAAGCCTCGAACGGCGATGTGCGGATCGACGCCGAATGTAAGAAGTACAGCCCGCCCGAGATTGCGGCAATGATATTGCAGAAGTTGAAACAGTCGGCTGAAGATTATCTCGGATCGAAGGTCGAAAAAGCGGTCATTACGGTTCCGGCCTATTTTAACGATGCTCAGCGACAAGCCACGAAGGACGCCGGCAAGATCGCAGGTCTCGAGGTCCTGCGTATCGTGAACGAACCGACCGCGGCGGCTCTGGCCTACGGACTGGACAAGAAGAAGGACGAGACGATAGCGGTCTTCGATTTCGGCGGCGGCACATTCGACATCTCGGTCCTCGAAGTCGGTGAAGGTGTTGTCGAGGTCAAGTCGACGAACGGCGACACGCATCTCGGCGGCGATGACGTCGACGAGGTTTTGATCGAGTGGATTATCGACGAATTCAAAAAGGACCAGGGCATCGATCTTTCGCAGGACAAGATGGCGCTCCAACGTCTGAAGGAATCGGCGGAAAAGGCAAAGGTCGAACTTTCATCGACGATGGAGACCGAGATCAATCTCCCGTTCATCACCGCCGACGCCGCAGGGCCGAAGCATCTGGTGATGAAGCTCACACGTTCGAAGTTTGAACAACTCGTCGAGCCGATTCTCAAGAAGCTGATGCCGCCGGTTGAGCAGGCTATAAAGGATGCCGGCCTCGAGCCGAAGGATATTGAGGAGATCGTTCTCGTCGGAGGTTCGACGCGAATCCCGAAAGTCCAGGAAATGGTCAAGGCTTTCTTCGGCAAAGAACCGAATAAATCCGTGAATCCGGACGAGGTCGTCGCACTTGGCGCGGCGGTTCAGGCCGGTGTACTCGGTGGCGAGAAGACGGACATTCTGCTGCTCGACGTTACGCCGCTCACGCTCGGAATCGAAACGCTCGGCGGCGTTATGACCCAGATGATCACGCGCAATACGACGATCCCGACACGTAAATCGGAGATCTTCTCAACAGCGTCAGACAACCAGAACTCTGTCGAAGTTCATGTGCTGCAGGGCGAGCGTCCGATGGCCGGCGACAACAAGACGCTTGGTAAATTCCATCTCGTCGGTATTCCGCCCGCACCACGCGGTGTGCCGCAAGTCGAGGTTACCTTTGACATCGACGCCAACGGCATCGTAAATGTCTCTGCGAAAGATGTCGGCACGGGCCGTGAGCAGAAGATCACGATCAGCGCTTCGTCAGGTTTGTCGAAGGAAGAGATCGACAAAATGATGAAGGATGCCGAATCGCACGCCGGTGAGGACGAGAAGAAGAAAGGCGAGATCGAAGCACGTAATCGTCTGGACGGACTTCTCTACAGCGTCGAGAAAACGTTTAGCGAGAATAAGGAAAAGCTCGATGCAGCGGCGAGCACCGAGATCGAAGAGGCAATCGCGGAGTCGAAAACGGCACTTGCCGGAAGCGATGCAGATGCGATGAACAACGCGTTCGACCGTCTCCAGACCGGGTCGCACAAGTTGGCCGAGGTACTTTACAGCCAGGCCGGTGCCGCGGGTGCTGAAGAAGCGTCCGGCGGTGAGCAGGCTTCGTCGGCGAGCGCCGGTGCAGAAGGTGACCCCACTTCAGCTTCGCCGTCCGATGACAATGTCATCGACGCCGAATACGTCGATGTAGAAGACGAAGAGAAGAAGTAGCAAGAAGGAAAAGTGACGAGGGATGAGGGACAAGCTAAGATTGCAGTTTGCCTCTCGTCCCTCGTCACTTCACACTCGTCACTAGTCCCGAATGGCCAAAAAAGATTACTACCAAACCCTCGGCGTAAAGAAAGACGCGAAGGCCGACGAGATAAAGAAGTCGTACCGACGGTTGGCGCGCAAGTTTCACCCCGACGTTAATCCAAACGACAAAGCCTCGGAAGAAAAGTTCAAGGAAGTCCAGGAGGCCTATGACGTTCTGTCGGATGAGAAGAAACGGAAGGTCTTCGACCGGTTCGGATACTACAACGACAATCTCGATCCTGATTCGCCGTTCGGCGCAGGAGCGGCCGCCGGCGGCGGCGGTGGGGCACAAGGCTTCGATTTTTCAGGCTTCGATTTTTCGAGCGGATCAACCTCGGGCAGCAGTTCGAGTTTCCGCGACATTTTCTCCGATCTGTTCGGCGGCAGCGGCGGCGGAGCGGGCACTCGTCGTGAACCGGAACCGCCGCGACCGATGCCCAAAAAGGGCCGGGATATTGAGATCCCGCTCGCACTAAGTTTTGAAGAAGCATTCACCGGATTGACGACCAATATCACAGTCAATCGAAGCGAACAATGCCCGCGTTGTCAGGGTGCGGGCGACACCGGCGGACCGGTAGTTACCTGCACGACCTGCAAAGGTACGGGCCAGGTGATCCGAAGCGGAGGACGTCTGCAGTTTTCCCAGGCGTGTCCCGACTGCGAAGGGACCGGGCGACGCCGGACTCCGTGTTCGCTATGTAATGGCAAAGGGACGATACCGAAGACCGAACAGGTCAAGGTCCGGATCCCGGCGGGCGTCGACACCGGGTCACGCGTACGGATCCCGAAAAAAGGTCACGGCGGACGGCTCGGAGCCGAACCGGGCGATCTATATATCCTGACGAACGTCGGCAAGCATAAATTCCTGGAGCGTCGCGGCGACAATGTGTATGTCACCGTTCCGATCGAGGTGCACGAGGCCGCGCTCGGAGCGAAGATCGAAGTGCCGACGGTCGAAGGAAAAGCCCAGTTAAAGATCCCGGCGGGAACAGAATCGGGCCAAAAGTTTCGGCTGCGCGAAAAGGGTTTTCCGAGTCTTAGAAATCCGAAGCTAAGAGGCGACGAGTTTGTCGAGGTCAAGATCGTACTGCCGAAGGTGATCTCTGAAGAGACCAAAGAGCTACTTCGGCAATTTGAAAAATTAAATCCGGAAAACCCGAGAAAGGCGATGGGGTTAGACTAGTGCTCTTTGTGATTTAGACCCTGGAAATCTTACCGATTTTCCTCTTATTCATCTTGTTCCGTGGTCCGGTTTTTCTAACCACGGAACAAGATGAATAAGAGGAACGATAAAAGAGCTTCGGGGGAAAGCGATGACGTATGTGGCCAGTAACGCAACACATTCGCAAACCAATTGTCGGTTACTCGGTTTGCGTCCTCGCGTTCGCATTCGTCGTTTGGTCGTTTTACCCCGGCGTGATGACCGCCGATTCGATCGCCAATCTTGAGCAGGGCCGGTCGAATGTCTACGGCGACATCAATGCCCCTTTGATGTCTTACTTTTGGGGCCGGCTCGATACGCTCGTTCCAGGGCCCGCTTTGATCTTTGTCATTCATCTTGCGATCTTTTGGGCGGCGTGCGCGATATTTTGGTACGCGACGAATGCGAAATCGTTTTGGCTGGGTATTGCACTCGTTGTATTCGGCCTCGCGCCCCACGTGCTCGCGCAGACCGTCGTCGTCTGGAAGGATGTGGCACTCGGCGTGTCGCTTTTTATGACGGTCGCCCTGCTTTATTTCTCAAAGACGAGAGGCAGCAGGTTTGCTCTCCTGATCGCGCCGCTGTTTTTATTCTACGGCTACGCGGCACGGCTGAATGCCTTACCGGCGGTATTGCCCATCGCGATCTGGACCGGTTTTATCGCGTCCGAGATATTTGAAATTCAAAAGAAACGAATCGCGGGAGTCGCACTTGGCGTTGTGTACTTCGCCACGCTTAGCGTGACCGGATACATTGTGAATCACGGTTTGACCGGTGGCACCACCGACTATCCTTTCCAGCAGGTTTATCTGTACGATCTGGCGGCGTTATCGGTCGATAAAAATGAATCGCTGTTCCCGGAATACATTCGTCAAAGCGAGAACTATTCGCTGGAAACCGCGAAGGCTCGTTATAACGAACGGTCGGTAAGCGATCTCATCTTTCCGAATATTCCGGGGCCGGGTGATATGCCGCCGCTCGCGCTTACGAAAGATGCAAATGAGGTCGATAAACTGCGCGGGCAATGGATCGAAGCGGTGGGTGCGAACCCGCTTTCATACCTCCGGCATCGTTCACGAGTGTTCGCACAGCTTGTCGGACTCAGCAGGTCGGTCACGGCTCCCTACGTTGTCGACGGCTCTGCGAGCAATCCGAGCGAGTTTCGCGGAAACGAAAACGCCGGATACGCGGTGTTGATGAAATATTTCGGGGCGTTTCAACGGCCGTTCCCGCAGACGTTCTTTTTTCGAGGCGTCGTCTGGATCGCATTATGTATCGTACTGGCGTACATGGCCGTGCGACGCCGCTTTAGATCGGATTGGGATCTGGTGTTTGTGTTGTCGGCGAGCAGCTTGTTATTTATTTTCGCGTACTTTCCGACAACGCCGTCGACAGAGTTCAGGTATCTATTCTGGCCGGCCATCGCATCGGCCGTGGCATTGATGTTCGGTGTTTATCTTTTGTGGGCGGAAAGGGAACAGCGACAAGCAGGTCAGAACCGGGAGCGGTAGCGACCGGACTCTTTCGGGAGTGACATGAAAAGAAAGGTTAAAACATATACGATCAGCGCAGTTGCGGAGCTTTACGATATTCACCCGCAGACGCTCAGGCTCTATGAGCGGGAAGGGTTGCTGAAGCCATCGCGGTCGATCGGAAACACTCGTCTTTACGAAGACTCGGACCTCGAACGTCTCGAAGTAATCCTCTCTCTGACTCGTGATCTGGGAGTCAACCTCGCCGGTGTCGAGATAATTCTGAACATGCGGGAAAAGATGGATTCGATGCAGCGTGAGTTCGAGCGCTTTTTTGAGTATCTGAAAACCCATGCAGACGAATTTTCGCGTCCGGCGGGAGCGTCCAGTCCGAGCGACGCGCTGATACCGGTTTCGCGTCTGCGGCGAACGGTGTATCAGGAGATCACGATCGAGGATGAGTAAACGAACGAGCTCCGTAGGAGCGACATGTTTGTAGTACTACCGAAGAACTGTGATTCAGCTCCGCTAGGAGCGACATGTTTGTAGAACCGACCAGCAATTGCAATTGAGCTCCGTAGGAGCGGCACTTGCGCTTACACCGTTTCTGCGCGAAAATTCGTGCACAAAAATTAGAAAAGCTCCTCCTGGAGCGCCACAACTCCCATGGCAAACACGTACTCCCAAATCCTTATTCAAGCTGTCTTCGCAGTAGAAGCTCGACAAAGTTTGATCAGCCCGGAATGGAAAGAAGATCTCTTCAAGTACATTGGGGGAATCTTTCGTGAGAAGAAGCAGAAGTTGCTTGCGATCGGCGGCGTGAAAGATCACGTTCATTTATTGTTCGGACTTAAGCCAAACGTCGCTATTTCTGACCTTGTTCGCGACGTGAAAGCGAGTTCGAGTGGCTTCATAAACGACAGTCGCTTTACACGCGGAAGATTCAACTGGCAAGAAGGATTTGGAGCCTTCTCGTATTCGCGATCACAGCTCGATTCAGTCGTAAAATACGTTCTCAATCAAGAGAAGCATCACGCGAAGCGCACGTTCCGTGATGAATACGTAGGTTTACTTGATCGGTTTGAGGTCCCATACGAGGACCGCTTTCTTTTCGATTGGATCGAATAGGTGCCGCTCCTACGGAGCTCAATTCCCGCGTGGGCGTCGTTCTACAAACATTTCGCTCCTAGCGGAGCTGGAGTCTGATGCGGCTTCCTACATCTACAAACATTTTGCGCCTAGCGGAACCTGGGCGAGATCTATAGCACTGCTAGGTGCGGCATGTTTGTAGAAGCCGTTGCGAGAAGAATTGAAGCTCCGTAGGAGCGACACAATACATGTCGCTCCTACGGAGCTCGACGATTTATTACGACCGCGTGCTACAAACATGACGCTCCTAACGGAGCTGCGCTCGTAGTCGGCCTCTCAGTCACTCTTATTTCACGAGGCAACGACCTTCAAATACTTCAACTTCCCCACCTGCAGCAAAACGCCCTCGCTGCCGACATCTATTTCCGCTGAGACCGAAGATGCTTTCTCGCCGTTAATCTTCACACCGCCCTGTTCTATCAGCCGCTTCGCCTCGCCCTTTGACGACGCAAGACCCGTTTCGGTGAGCAGCTCTGTTAGTTTGCGAACGCCTGACGCTGTTTGTCGCTCCTCAATCTCGTCCGGGATCCCCTTATCGACGAACCGCCGCTTGAACTCTTCTTCCGCTTTATCCGCGGCCTGTTGCGAATGAAGATCGGCGATGATCGTCTTTGCGAGGGCGACTTTCAGATCGCGCGGGTTCTCGGCCTCCGACTCGCATTTAAATTTCAGGACGTTTATATCGTCGATGCTCGTGTCGGTCAACAGTTCGTAATATCGCCACATCAGATCGTCGGAGATCGACATCACCTTGCCGAACATCTGATCGGGCAGCTCCTCGATGCCGATGTAATTGTCGAGCGACTTAGACATTTTGTTCACGCCGTCGAGGCCTTCGAGCAGCGGCGTCGTCATAATCACCTGCGGTTCCTGATCGAATTCGCGCTGCAGATTTCGCCCCATCAGCAAATTGAATTTCTGATCAGTGCCGCCAAGTTCGACGTCAGCCGCGAGGGCGACAGAATCGTAACCCTGGACGAGCGGGTACAGCAGCTCGTGAAGCGAGATCGGCTTCCCTGCGGCCATGCGCTTCTCAAAATCGTCGCGTTCGAGGATCTGCATCACCGTCGTCTTCGCGGCGAGCTTCACAAAATCGGCGGCGGTGAACTTGTCCATCCATTCGCCGTTGAAACGGATCTCGGTCTTGTCCGGATCGAGCAGCCTGAACATCTGCGCCTTGTATGTTTCGGCGTTCGCGTTTATCTCTTCGCGCGAAAGCGGCGGCCGCGTCACGTTTTTGCCGGACGGATCGCCGATCATTCCCGTAAAGTCTCCGATCAAAAAGATGACCGTATGGCCAAGATCCTGAAATGCGCGCAGCTTTCGAATGACGACGGTGTGTCCGATGTGAATGTCGGGCGCGGTCGGATCGAGCCCGAGCTTCACGCGCAGCGGCTTTCCCGTCTTCGCAGAGCGCTCGAGTTTGGCTTTTAGATCTTCCTCGCGGATGAGGTCGACCGTTCCCTTTCGCAGGTGTGCAACTTGTTCGTCGATGGTCACCGAACAAGAATAGCAAGACGCGGTCATTTTTCTTAGGCTTTAGTACTCAAAAAAATACAAAAGCCTGATAATGGCTGTTATGGCGAACAACGTGAAAAAGATGCATCTTGCCTTTGTCGGCTGCGGAGTGATGGGCGAATCGATGATCGCGGGGCTGTTAAGGAAGGGCATCGTCGAACCGGATCGCATTTCAGCGAGCCATCCGCGCGAAGCAAGGCGTCAGGAACTGAGCGAGAAATACGGCATTAGCGTTACTGCGGAAAATGCCGGGGCTGCCCGTTCGGTCGGTGCGCACAAAGACTCGGCGATCGTACTCTGCGTCAAGCCGCAGCGACTGGCAAAGGTGGTTGCGGACATCGAGGGAGTCCTTCAGCCCAACAACCTTGTAATTTCGGTAGTCGCAGGTGCACGAATCGAACATCTCGCGGGTGCGCTGGGAACTGCAAAGGTGGTGCGGGCAATGCCGAACACGCCATCGCAGATCGGTGCCGGCATAACTGCCTGGACATGCACTGAAGCCGTAGGCCAGGAGGACCGCGGCCACGTTCGGGAAATACTATCGGCACTCGGAAAGGAACTTTTTGTCGAAACCGAGAATATGATCGACATGGCGACATCACTCTCAGCAACCGGCCCGACGTATATCTTTATGGTGATGGAGGCACTCACTGACGCCGGGGTACATCTTGGCTTTTCGCGGGAAATGGCGAAAGAACTCGTACAGGAAACGATGCTCGGTTCGGTCAAGTTTGCGATGGATTCACACAAGCATCCGGCCGAGCTCCGCAATATGGTCACGTCGCCCGGTGGCACATCGGCGGAGGCGATCTACCAAATGGAAAAAGGATCGTTGCGAACGGTGCTATCGAAAGCTGTGTACGCCGCCTACAAGCGTGCCGTCGACCTTGGCAAGAAATAGCTCATAAGCATCCAGACATCTTCGCGTGTTTCGTGGTTGATCAGAGAAAACCACGAAATACACGACGCACACGAAACAAATCAGATACGACAGCCATCCGCACCTGTGGATGAAGGGTTATTTCACAGCTTCTTGTACATGATGTACGCATTCGTGAGGCCGTGCTCTTTGTGATCGAACGCGTCCGTGATCTCGCCGATGATCTCAAAGCCGATACTTTGCCAGAGTTTCACCGCGCCGGTGTTCGACTTGACGACGAAGTTGAATTGAATGGATTTGAATCCGATGCGCTTGGCTTCCTCGACTGAATGCTCCGCCATCATTCGGCCGATGCCTTTGCCTTTCGCTCCCGGTGAAACCATATACGCGCCGTTCCCGACGTGTGAACCCAGACCCGGCTGATTCGCCTTGATCCAATAGGTGCCGAGTATCTCGCCGTCGTCTTCCGCGACGTAAACGTGCTTCTCCGGCGAGAACCAGTAGGCGATCATTTCGTCCTCGGGCGAATCAGGAGCGAACACGTAAGTATCGCCGGTCGCGATCACCGCTTTGATAATTTGCCAGATCTCGGGTTTGTCCTGTTCAGTTACTTTTCGGATGTTCATCTCTTGATCAACGAATCAGGGCCGTCGTAGACGGCGGAAGCATAAAGCCCCGGGCGTGAGCCCGTGAAAGGGGTCGACCGGACGGCAAAGCTCGCGTAGCGAGCGACAGATCGTGTTTCTCGGCTGCCGCTCTCTACGCGAGCTCAATTCGCGATGGTGCCTTGATCCCCGGGCTTACGCCCGGGGCTTTATGCTGCCACTCGCATACGCGAGTTGGCGGAGAAGAACCAACCGTCTCTACTTCAAATACTTATCAAACCAATCCAAGTTGCTCTGCATTGCGGCCACCTGCATCTTCGGTTCGTTCGGACCGTGCGGCTGACGCGGCAAAACGATCATCCGTGTCGGGACGCCCTGGGCCTTGAGCGCGTTGTAAAGCTCGTAACCTTGCGAGATGGGAACGCGAACATCGGCTTCACCGTGTTGCACGAGAGTCGGCGTTGATACTCCCTTGATATTGAACATCGCCGAGTGCTTTGCGTAAACGTCGGGAGCTTCCCAGTATTGGCCGCCGAAATAATCCGGGATAAAGCCGGGAATGTCGGCGGTGGTCGTGAAGCTCATCAGGTTCGTTACCGGTGCACCAGCCGACGCGGCCTTGAACCGTTTCGTTTTTGTGATGATCGTCGAAGTCATGTAGCCGCCGTAGCTCCATCCCATTACGCCGAGACGCTCCGGATCCGCGACACCCATCGCGATCACTTTATCGACGCCGGTCATCAGATCCTGATAATCGCCGACGCCCCAATCCTTTATATTAGCTCGGCGGAATTCGGTACCGTAGCCCGACGATCCACGAGGGTTCGGTCGCAATATCGCATAGCCTTTCGAAGCGAACGTCGCGATCGGATACGAACCACGCCCGCCGATGTAACTTTGCTGAAAAACGCCCGCCGGCCCGCCGTGAATGTTCAGGATCAGCGGAACTTTCGTTCCCGCGGTGTAGCCAACAGGATATGTGAGCAGTCCTTCGATATCACGGCCGTCTGTGCTCTTCCACGTGATCACTTCCGTTTTGCCGACCGTCATCTTTGCCTGATCGGTGTTGGCTCTTGAGATCTGCGTGATGCCATTCGCACCCGGTATCAACGCGAACGCCTCAGGCGGTACATCGCTTCGTTGAACGACCATCGCGAGCCCGTACCCGGACCCGAGTTTCGTCATAGAGACGCCGCTGACGACAGCGGACTGATAATCGACCTCGCGAACCGTACCCGCGGCGACATTCGCTTCGTAGAGCGCCGTCCCCGTTCCTTTGGCCTCGTAGAACATTATCTTTGTTCCGTCGGGTGACCAGCCGATCACGCTTGGTTGAGCATCGTGCGAGATGGCCACCACTTTCGGTTCGCCGCCTCCTACCGGATACGCTCGCAGCGTGTAGCTCTGAGCCCAACGCACCGGAAGGTCGGACGCGAGCCCCGAGATCCACTTTCCGTCCGGAGAAAAGTGGACGGCCGATTCCGCAGCGGGCGTCGCTGCAAACGGCGAGACTTTTGCAGTAGCGACCTCCACGATGGCGATGTCCGACGACGGCCAGTCGTTCGCGACCGGCGACGAAACGTGGTTGAAGACTATGCGGGTTCCATCAGGCGACCAATTGAAACCGCTGACGTGGCGATTGTCGCTGGTAAGCTTTTTCGCCTCGCGTTTTCCATTTGCATCTTTGACGACCGGAATGACATAAAGCCGCGCCATCTTCTGATTTTCGTCTACCCATCGAAAGTCGTTCTTGCCCTTGTCGTTCTTGTCTTCGTCGTCTGACTTGGCGTCGGCCATCGAGTAGGCGATCGATCTGCCGTCGGGCGACCATTCGAAATCGCTGATGCTGCTCTTCAGGTCGGTGACCTGGTCGGCCTCACCGCCGCCAACTCTGAGAACATAGAGATTATTCTTGCTGTCCTTTCGGTTAGACGTGAATGCGATCCAGTTTCCGTCTGGTGACCACTTCGGGTTCGTCGAAGATTTCTCGGCGAAGGTGATCTGGTAATTTTCATTGCCATCCGCCGACGCCATCCAGACCTGCGTCACGAACTCGCTCTTATCCGCGGCCATCACGGCATCATTCACGGTATAGACGACGCGCTTGCCATCCGGCGAGATGCGCGGGTTGGCAACCACGCGCGTTTTGACCTGAGTCTCGGGTGTCCAGACTGTCTGAGCAATGCAGAGCGAAAAGGAAAAGAGTATTAGCGTGAGAAGAAAAGTGGACTTGCGGATAGACATTGCGACAATCTCCTTTTTTTGTTGTTCGTTATTTTTCGTTGCTCTGTACGGAACTGAGCTTCGCTGTTTCATCTTGTTCCGTGCCTTTCCGTGTTTTCAGGGGTTATTCTTGCAAGACGAACCACGGACTACGCGGAAAACACGGAAAAATTATTCAGAACGACCGAGCGCCTCGTTTACTGGCCGTCGTCGGAGCGACTCTGCTGAAGAGTGAATTTCCACAACATTCTATTCTGTTTTTCGTCAAAAACATATCTGCCGTCGCCCACGCGCCAGTGGCCAAGAAATTCCCAACGTCCCGGAGATAATTTGTTAAAGAGCGGAACCGCGACCGCACTATCGACGGCGTCGAGCAGTGCGCGGTTCGCCGCATCGAGTTTCTGATCCCCGCGACGGCCGGATCCGGTGTAGTGGATGGTCTCCGTCGTATCGCCGTGAACGTCGGGATAGCAAGGATTTATTTTTCCGAAATCCGTGAGCAGCGAGATCAACCGTCCGTTACGCTGATAGATTCCATTCCTGACTCGGTGAACCTCGGAGACCTCAAGCCAGGTGAGCAAGCGATTTTGCGCGGTGCCATCATGAACTCTGACGTTCGTCATAAAAGATTGTTATTTTTTTGTTGACTTCGGCCGGTCGTCGTCATTATAATCTCCGTCCATAACCAACTGGATTCCGTTGACCAATCTATTATGCGGTTTCCTTTCTGATTTCTGAGCCTTTCCGGAGCAACCCCCGTTTCCCGAGAAGGGAATATATCCTCAGAGCCTTTTGTCTCATTTTCTTTTACCTATGTGCGGTAGAGCACTTCCATCATACGGCCTAATTGTCGGTAGATTTAAATACACAGGAGAAAAAGAATGAGAAAAACAGTCATAGGTATGCTGGTCCTCGCCATCGGCATAATGGCTCTCGGATTTCACTCGCTGCAGAGTTCGGCGCAAGAAGAAAAGTTCCGCCCAACGAAAGATGCGATCCCGAACCAGTACATCGTCGTCCTCGAGGACTGGGCCGCGGGAGCTCGCGGGGAAGATTCGAACGCCGAAGCCGTCGCGACCGAGTTAAGCATCGTCTACGGCGGAAAAGTTGAAAGGATTTTCAAACATGCGCTCAATGGGTATGCGGTCGAGATGAGCGCGAAAGAAGCTGAAAATCTGAGCAAGGACCTTCGCGTGCAATATGTCGAGGAAGACGGGATCGTTACCGCGAATGTGACTCAGACCGGCGCCACGTGGGGAATCGACCGCATTGACCAGCGCGATCTACCGCTCGACACCAACTATAATTACAATGTTACCGGCAGCGGAGTGACGGCATACATTATCGATACCGGTATTCGAACCACTCACACACAGTTTGGCGGCCGTGCCGCCGTTTCGTACGACGCGATCGGCGACGGCCAGAACGGACAGGACTGCAACGGTCACGGAACACATGTGGCGGGGACGGTCGGCGGTTCGACATATGGCGTCGCCAAGGGCGTCCAGCTCCGAGCGGTGCGCGTGCTCAATTGCCAAGGCTCCGGCACTAACTCGGGTGTGATTGCGGGTGTTGATTGGGTAACTGCGAACCACCCGAGTCCTTCGGTGGCCAACATGAGTCTCGGCGGCGGCGCATCGAGCGCTCTTGATACGGCCGTATCGAACTCAGTTGCTTCGGGCGTGACCTACGGCGTCGCAGCCGGAAACGATAATCTCAATGCGTGTAATTATTCGCCGGCGAGGGTCGCCAGCGCGATAACCGTCGGATCGACCACAAGCACAGACGCGCGATCGTCGTTTTCGAATTACGGAACTTGCCTAGACATTTTCGCCCCCGGCAGCAGCATCACGTCTTCGTGGAGCACGAGCGACACGGCTACCAATACGATCAGCGGAACGTCAATGGCTACGCCCCATGTGGTCGGAGTGGCGGCACTTTATCTGCAGAGTAACCCGACGGCCTCGCCCTCGGCCGTTGCTTCTGCCATCACCGGTGGTGCAACCCCGAACAAAGTGACGAATGCCGGATCCGGGTCGCCGAACCTGCTGCTTTATTCGCTGCTTGGGGGATCGCCACCACCTACACCGACACCGACTCCAACACCTGCTCCCGGCGCGAACTTGATCGTGAACGGTGGATTTGAAGGAAGCCAGTCGCCATGGGTCAGAAGCGGTTCGGGTGCATTCTACATAGCGAACGGCAACTATCCGCACGGCGGAACCGGCTACATTTACTTCGGCGTGAATAACAGCGTGTCGGGACAGTCGTACCAGCAGGTGACGATCCCGTCGACAGCGTCCGGCAACTTGACCTTCTGGCTGAATGTCACGTCAAGCGAAACGACGACGACGATACAGTACGACAAATTGTTCGTCGAAGTCCGAAATTCAGCGGGAACGCTGCTGGCAACGCTGGCGACGTACAGTAATCTGAGTAAGGGAACGGCCGGTGTCTACTCGCAGAAGTCGTTCAGTCTGGCGGCATACAGGGGACAAACCGTACGAGTGCAGTTCCGTGCAACAACGGACAGCTCGCTTGCGACGACGTTCCGCGTTGACGACGTTTCGCTGCAGTAAAATGATTCGAACGCATAAAAAGAAAGAGGCTGCCCTTTCGGACGGCCTCTTTTTTTATTGCAAATCGAAAACTACCGCTTACTGGATGTAGTACGAAGGTGTCGGATTATCTCCGCTCAAGCCGAAAGCCGTTGATGTGTACGCACCATATCCGCTGTTCAGCCGGTACCAGACGCCGTTGGACGGACGGAACA
>JBKKAS010000408.1:0-1887 GCA_046714595.1 Pyrinomonadaceae bacterium
CTTTCGTCCGTCCGGATGCGAACCTCGCGAAGTTCGATGAGATAGCGGTGAAGCGGCCGATCTCGCTCTTTGCCGGAACCGACGCTCATTCGGATCTAGGGTTTCATATCATCGGTACCGACGGCGGGCAAAAGCTTATCAACATCAAGCTCGATCCCTATGAGACGATATTTCGAATGGCGAGAATGCATGTGTTGATCGAGAAGGACAAGACGTTAGATCGAGAGAATTTGATTGAGGCTATTCGGGCCGGTCGATACTTTGCCGGGTTCGACGCGCTCGGCGATACTTCCGGATTCTCTTTTATGGCAAAAGGCACTGGGTTCGTAGGTCCAGAGGTTTCAATCGGTGGTATGGCACCGTGGCTATCACAGATCACAGCCGCTTCGCCCGTGCCTTCCAAAATAGTGATATTCAAGAACGGTGAAAGATTTAAAGAGGTAACCGGGGATTCAGTTAACACAGATCAGCTGCCGGAAGGCGTCTACCGCGTCGAGGTCTATCGCGACGATCTCGGCCCCCCGTTTGATAAAATGCCCTGGATCATCTCGAACCCGATATATGTGAGGTGAACCTGCTGCTAGCCTTCGGCGCTCCCGTCCCCAAAGGGGACAAATTTAATAGCCGGGGGTGAGCGAACGAAGTGAGCGTAACCCCCGGATAGGACGATATGCACGGGCGGCTCCCTGAAGGGGAGCGACCAGAGGTGGAGGCGACACGCGAAATACCCGGTCGTGGAGTTCGACCCCTTCAGGGTCGCAATACTTCACTACCGAAACCCGGGGGTTCCGCTCCGCTCCACCCCCGGCTATTGACTTCGTCCCTTTCAGGGACAATCTGATTGCACTTGTAACTCGGGCGGGCGGCAAACGATTTAATCGGACGTTACATCATAGGAGAGCATCTTTAAGAGACAAGGTTTAGAGTAAAGATAATGAACAATTTGTTTAGAACTTCCCTTCAGATCGCCGTGATCTTCGTACTCTCGGCTGCAGCTTTCGGTCAGCAGGCCAAGCGTACGTCGTTTGATGTCACGGGTTACGTGATCGACGCTACCTTGTCGCCGGTCGACAACAAGCTGACTGCGACGGCCGATGTTACGTTCATCCCCCAGGAAGACACACGAACCGTAGCTTTCGAATTGAACGGCTCGCTAAAGGTCGATGAGGTCAGTCGGATCGGTGTATCGGCCATAACTCCGCCGGCCAAGACAAAAGGCGCGAAACCGGTTGCCGCACCGGCGGCATCCATCGGCGGCGTGACTTTTGTTCAGGACCAGGCCGGCGGCTCGTCCGATCTCGGCCCGCATGTGCGCGTCGATCTCGGTAGCGACGTTACGAAAGGAACGCCGGTGACGCTGCGGTTCAAATACAACGGTGTTCTGAATCTGCCGACGGGTGGCCCGCTCCTCAACAAGCGTCTTGCGTTCATCGGCGAAAACCAGGGCTACCTGATGTACGCGGCGAGGTGGTTCCCTTTTCACGATTACGCCGCCGACCAGGCGACCGCGGATATCAGCATTTCGGTCCCGGGCGGCTTCCAGGTTATCGGTTACAGTGACGCACCGGTTTCAAACGCCGGTGGAAAATTCCGCTTCGTTCAGTCGAAACCGGCGTTGGTCGGAAACATCGCGTACGGAAAATATTCGACCAGAACTCTAAATATCGGCGGCTATGAGCTGCAGTTCTTTACCAAGCCGGGCAGCGATCAGCTTGTCATCGGTTATGGCGAAACGCTTGGAAAGGCGCTCGAGTTTTATACAAAGAAATTTGGCGAGCCGGCAATGGGCAAGCGTTTGATGATCGTGCAGATCGACGACGAGAGTCTGGACCTCTATTCCTCGACGGGAATGCTGTTCATTGCGGACCGCCAGTTCGAACAAGCGCG
>JBKKAS010000409.1:0-9196 GCA_046714595.1 Pyrinomonadaceae bacterium
TCGGTGTCGCCGACTTCCTTAATCTTCACCCAGCGAAGCATCTGACGAACGATAACATCGATGTGCGTGTCGTTAATGTTCACACCCTGCAGACGATATACTTCCTGGATCTCGTTCACCAGATAGTTCTGCAACGCACTGGTTCCAAGGACACGCAGAATGTCGTGCGGGTTCAGCGGGCCGTCCATTAACGGCTCACCGGCACGTACGCGATCATCTTCCTGCACGTTGATGTGTGTACCGCGGGGAATATCATATTCGCGTTCGGCACCGTCGTCGCCGGTGATGATGATTTTCCGCTTACCCTTCGAGATGGGTCCGAATCTGACTATCCCGTTGATCTCGGACATCATCGCCGTTTCGCCCGGACGGCGAGCTTCGAACAGCTCAACAACACGCGGCAGACCGCCGACGATATCCTTCGTCTTGGTAGTCTCACGCGGGATCTTGGCGATCACGTCACCGGGCTGAACGTTCTGCTGATCTTCAACCAGCAGATTCGCACGGATCGGCATCTGGTAAGTCTTGAGCGTCTTATTGCCTTCCTTGATCTCGAGACGCGGCTGATTTTTCTCATCCGAATCCTTAACCACGAGACGCTTCTGGCCCGTAACCTTATCAATTTCCTCCTCGACCGTTTTTCCTTCTTTCAGGTCCTGGTATTTAACAGTTCCCTTCACCTCGGTCAGGATGGCAAACGTGAACGGATCCCACGTAACGAGCTGGTCGTCCTCCTTCACCTTCTGCCCGTCTTTGACGTGAAGCTGTGCACCGTAAACAACCTGATAGCGAGCAACCTCGCGTCCGCGTTCGTCCTCGAGCGCGATCTCGGATTGACGCTTGAGCGAGATCATTTCCTTATTGCGGTTCTTGATCACCTTCAGGTCGTCGAGATACTTAACGGTTCCGTCCATAGCGGCGATGTGCTTCGTCTCCTGTTCGAGACGCGCCGTGCCGCCGACGTGGAAGGTGCGCATCGTTAGCTGCGTTCCCGGTTCACCGATCGACTGTGCGGCGATGACGCCGACCGCCTCGCCGATCTCGACCGTGTTTCCGGTGGCAAGGTTGCGACCGTAACATTTCACGCAGATACCCCGGCGGCTCTCGCAGGTAAGTGCCGACCGGAGCCGGACTTTCTGCAGACCCGACAGTTGGACCTGGGCTGCGAGATCCTCGTTGATCTCCGTGTTTGCGATAACTATTGTCGTGCCCTCGACGGGGTCGACGATGTCGTCAAGCGACGTACACCCGACAATGCGGTCGCGGAGAGATTCGACCTCTTCACCGTTGCGAATAATAGCTTCTGCCCAAACACCACGAAGCGTTCCGCAGTCGTTTTCCGAAACGATCACGTCCTGTGCTACGTCAACCAGGCGACGCGTAAGGTAACCCGAGTCGGCCGTCTTCAGCGCCGTGTCGGCCAGACGCTTGCGAGCACCGTGCGTCGAGATAAAGTACTGCAGCACGTTCAGACCTTCGCGGAAATTGGCCACGATCGGGGTTTCGATGATCTCACCCGACGGCTTCGCCATCAGTCCGCGCATACCGGCGAGCTGACGGATCTGAGCATCCGAACCACGAGCACCCGAGTCCGCCATCACGAGGATCGGATTCAACTCTTTACGTTCGGCTTCGCGAGTGTGCATCGCCTTGAACATTTCTTTAGCGACGCGATCGGTAACTTCTGACCAGATGGCCGTCACCTTGTTTTCGCGTTCCATGTTTGTCATGGTCGCGTCTTCATATTGCTTCTGAAGTTTGTCGACCTCTTTTCTGGCGTCCTCGATGATTCCCTTCTTGCTCTTCGGCGTGACCATGTCGTCGATGCCGATCGACATGCCGGACTTGGTCGCGTACAAAAAGCCCATCGTCTTCAGATCGTCGAGAAGCAGGACGGTCGCTTCATGCCCGAGCCGCAGGTGGCAATAGCTGACCAGCGACTGCAGACCCTTCTTCTTCAGCGTTCCGTTGACGAACGGCAGACCATCTCGCGTCAGTCGTTCATTCAGGATCACGCGTCCGGCGGTGGTGTCGATGACACGCGACACATTTTCGCGGACTGTCGCACGCATAACATCCTGATTGTGATGTTCAAGCGCCAGGTCGAGAAGATCGCCCTTCCATCGCAGACGGATCTTGGTCTGAGTTTCGATCACCTCAGCGTCGAGTGCGAGCAGCACATCGTCGATCGAGTTGAAAACCTTGTTCTCGCCCTTCATCTCATCGCGTCCCAGCGTCAGGTAATAACACCCGAGAACGATGTCCTGCGACGGAACAGTGATCGGCTGGCCGCTCGCGGGGCTAAGCAGGTTGTTCGACGCAAGCATAAGCACACTCGCTTCGATCTGCGCCTCGGCCGACAAGGGAATATGAACCGCCATTTGGTCGCCGTCAAAGTCGGCGTTGAATGCCGTACAGACGAGCGGGTGGATCTTGATCGCCTTACCCTCTACGAGCACCGGCTCAAATGCCTGGATGCCCAGACGGTGAAGCGTCGGAGCACGGTTCAAAAGGACCGGATGCTCGCGAATAACTTCCTCGAGAATGTCCCAGACGATCGGCTCCTGCCGTTCGACCATTTCGCGTGCCTGTTTGATGGTCGCCGCGTGTGCATCCTTTTCAAGCTTGTTATAGATGAACGGCTTGAACAGTTCGAGCGCCATTTTCTTCGGCAAGCCGCACTGGTGGAGTTTCAGCTCGGGGCCGACCACGATAACCGAACGGCCCGAATAGTCAACACGTTTTCCGAGCAGGTTCTGACGAAAGCGTCCCTGCTTGCCCTTGAGGGTTCCGCTCAGAGATTTCAACGGGCGATTGTTCGCACCGCGAAGAACGCGTCCGCGCCGTCCGTTATCGAACAGAGCGTCGACTGCCTCTTGCAGCATCCGCTTTTCATTACGAACGATCACCTCGGGCGCGCGAAGCTCGATGAGTTTCTTGAGACGGTTGTTGCGGTTGATAACACGGCGATACAGATCGTTCAGATCCGAGGTCGCAAACCGGCCGCCGTCCAAAGGCACGAGCGGACGAAGTTCCGGCGGAATGACGGGGATCACGTCGAGGATCATCCATTCCGGATTGTTGCCCGAACGCGAGAACGAATTGGAAACTTTCAGCCGTTTGGAATACTTCAGCTTTTTCTGCTGCGAAGTTTCATCCTTCATCCGTCCGCGAAGCTCTTCGACCAGCTCGGGGATGTTGATCTTCATCAACAATTCCTTGATCGCCTCAGCGCCCATTTTCGCGACGAACTGGTTTGGATAATCGCGCGTCAGTTCGCGAAAGCGCTCGTCGGTGAGCAGTTCCTTGACCTTCAGATCCGGGACGTCACCTTCGTCGATCACGATGTACGTTTCGAAGTAAAGGATCTTCTCCAGATCGCGAAGCGTAATATCGAGCAGATGGCCGATGCGCGACGGCAGGCCCTTGAAGAACCAGACGTGCGAGCAAGGCGAAGCGAGCTCGATGTGTCCGAGACGCTCGCGTCTAACTTTACTTTGGGTAACTTCGACACCGCACTTGTCGCAGATAACACCGCGGTGCTTCATCCGCTTATATTTTCCGCACAGGCATTCCCAATCGGAAACCGGCCCGAAGATTCGTGCGCAGAACAAACCGTCACGCTCCGGCTTGAAGGTGCGGTAGTTGATCGTTTCCGGTTTGGTCACCTCACCGTGCGACCACGAACGAATCTTCTCCGGCGAGGCTAGCGAAATTCGGATAGCTTCGTAATTCGTGGTCAGTTGTGTTTTGTTCTCGTTATTAAATCGAAACATGTTTCTCCATTTTGGATTTTAGATTTTGGATTTTAGATTTCGGAGAGACGCGTCCGTCTTCAATCCAAAATCGGCAATCCAAAATCCAAAATCGTCTAGTCAACTCCTACGATCGCATCTACGCCGGCTGCCACTTCTTCGGGATCGATCTCATCTTCCTGGATAAGCTCGACATCGAGACAGAGTGACTGCAGCTCGCGGACCAGCACGTTGAACGACTCCGGAATTCCGGGCTCGAAGTTCGAAACGCCCTTGACGATCGTTTCGTAGATCTTCGAACGTCCGGCCACATCGTCAGATTTGCATGTCAGCAATTCCTGCAGAATGTGCGCCGCACCGTAAGCTTCGAGCGCCCAAACCTCCATCTCGCCGAACCGCTGTCCGCCGAACTGAGCCTTACCGCCGAGCGGCTGCTGCGTGATCAGCGAATACGGCCCGATCGAGCGGGCGTGGATCTTGTCATCGACAAGGTGCGATAGCTTGAGCATATAGATGTAACCGACCGTTACCTTCTGCTCGAACTGTTCACCCGTCAAACCGTCGTAGAGACGGGTTTTGCCCGACGGGCCAACCGACGGCGGCAGACCGAGTTCATCGTACTTAGCATTTGCTTGTCCGATATATTCCTTGATCTCCTTCTCGCTCGCGCCGTCGAAGACGGGTGTCGCGAAATGGAAACCGAGTACGCGTGCGGCCCAACCGAGATGTGTCTCGAGGATCTGGCCGACGTTCATACGCGACGGTACGCCGAGCGGATTCAGCACGATCTCGACCGGCGTTCCATCCGGCAAATACGGCATGTCCTCTTCCGGCAGAATGCGAGCGATAACTCCCTTGTTACCATGTCGTCCGGCCATCTTGTCGCCGACAGAAAGTTTTCGTTTCATAGCGACGAAAACCTTAACCATCTTGATGACACCCGGCGGCAGCTCATCACCCTGTTTGAGCTTCGTGATCTTCTCCTCGTAAATATCCGAGAGGATGTTGATCTGGCGATCTGTCCGCTGCTCGTATTCCTTGACTTCAGCTGAGACGTCGATAGAACCGGCCGAAACCTCGATCTTTCTCAACAGCTTCGGATCAAGCTCTTTCAACATCTCGCGCGAAAGCGTCTGGCCCTTCTTGTAGAGCACATCGCGGCCGTCCTTGAGATCGTTTGTCAGCTTGCGGCGCTCGAAGAGCTCATAGATCCGCTCGTCGCGCTGCTCCTGAAGGATACGAATTTCGTCCTCGAGGTCGCGGCGAAGATCTTCTTCTTCCATTCCCTCGATGTCGAGACTTCGCTCGTCTTTGTCCTGACCCTTGCGGGTGAAGACCTGAACGTCGACGACGGTACCGTCGATTCCCGGCGGGCACGTAAGCGATGCATCTTTCACGTCCCCTGCTTTTTCACCGAAGATCGCACGAAGAAGCTTTTCTTCGGCGGTAAGTTGGGTTTCACCCTTCGGCGTAACCTTTCCGACCAGGATGGAACCAGGTTTGACCTGTGCACCGATCCGGATGATCCCCGATTCGTCGAGATCGCGGAGCATGTTCTCGCCGATGTTCGGGATATCACGCGTGATCTCTTCCGGACCCAGCTTCGTATCGCGGGCTTCGATCTCGAGCTCCTCGATATGGATGGAAGTGTAGTAGTCGTCCTTAACGAGACGCTCGGAAACCAGGATCGCGTCCTCAAAGTTGTAACCGCGCCATGGCATAAAGGCCACGAGCACGTTACGTCCCAGGGCAAGTTCGCCGCGATCGGTACACGGTCCGTCAGCAATGACCTCGCCTTTTTTCACGGCCTCACCGACGGCGACGATCGGACGCTGGTTGATACACGTGTTCTGGTTCGAACGCTTGAACTTGACCAGCGAATAAATATCGGCGGTCACCTCGCGCGTGAGCGGGCCGTCGACGCGGTGGTCGGCCTTCACGATGATGCGTTCGGAGTCGACGTAATCGACAACGCCGTTTCGTTTCGCGATAACGACCGCGCCCGAGTCGCGTGCCGCGATCTTTTCCATTCCGGTTCCGACATACGGCGACTCGGCCCGCAGAAGCGGAACCGACTGACGCTGCATGTTCGATCCCATCAACGCGCGGTTAGCATCGTCGTTTTCGAGGAACGGAATAAGCGACGCTGCAACCGAAACAAGCTGCTTCGGCGAAACGTCCATGTACTGGATGTCGGCCCGATCCGCAGTAATGAACTCACCCTTCTGCCGTGCGGCGTTGCGCGGGTTGACGAAGAATCCTTTAGCGTCAAGCTCGATGTTCGCCTGGCCAATGATCCATTTGTCCTCTTCCCACGCGGTCAAATAAAACGGAAACGGCTCGAACTCTGCCTGCTTGCCGCCATCCTTCGCCACCTTTTTATTCGCCTTCTCGACGTCTTCGTGCGGTACATGCTCCCTCGGCTTGAACTTGGTATCACCCCCGTTGTGGATCTTAACGTACTCGATCACGCGTCCGTCCTCGACCCTTCTATACGGCGACTCGATAAAGCCGAACTCATTGATCCGTGCAAAGCAGGATAGCGATGAGATCAACCCAATGTTCGGACCTTCAGGCGTCTCGATCGGGCAGATACGTCCATAGTGCGTCGGGTGAACGTCGCGGACTTCGAATCCGGCACGCTCACGCGACAACCCACCGGGTCCTAGGGCCGAGAGACGACGCTTGTGCGTGATCTCGGAAAGCGGATTCGTCTGGTCCATGAACTGCGACAACTGCGACGAACCAAAGAATTCGCGGACCGCAGCGGTCACCGGCTTTGCATTCACAAGATCGCGCGGCATCGTTGTGAACATATCCTGCTGGATCGACATCTTCTCTTTGATCGCCCGCTCCATGCGTTCGAGGCCGATGCGGAACTGATTCTCAAGCAGCTCACCCACCGCGCGAACGCGGCGGTTGCCGAGATGATCGATGTCGTCCTGACTGAAATGCTCGCTGTTCCTCTTCATGTGAAGAAGATAGTTAACCACTTCGACAAAATCTGCCGCTGCCAGCAACGGATCGTTTATACGATCGCGTTCCGGGCGACCCATCTTGATATTGAACTTGAGGCGGCCGACACGCGAAAGATCGAATCGACGCGAATCGAAAAACATTCCTTCAAGAAGGTGGTAGGCCGTGGGCACCGTAGGCGGGTCGCCGGGGCGCATCTTGCGATAGATCTCGAGCAACGCGTCAACCGGCTTGAGAATGGCATCCTTTTTCAAGGTCAGTGAAATAACCTCGCCGATCTCATCCGTCTTCGGGAAAAATACCGAGAAACTTGCGACGCCTTCCTCGATGATCTGCTGAAGCTTGGCCGATGTGAGCTCGGTGTTCGATTCGACGATCACCTCACCCGTCTCGGTGTTGACTACATCATCGAGTACGTACGCAGCCTCGAAGTCATTCGGCGACACCTCCACCTTTTCCTTCTTAAGGCGGCGGAGCTCGGAGATCGCCGACTTGGTGATCTTCTTACCTATCTTTGTGATCTCTTCTTTTCGGTCCTTTATGTCCTCTTCGGCGCGCATTCCGGCAAGGTGGGTGGCGCCTTCCGAGGTCACTCTCATGTAGAGCTTGCCTTTAACGACAAGAGCTTCGTCGATCGTGTAGAAAAGTCTCAGGATGTCGGCGTTCGAATATTCGGCGTTCTTGACCACTTCCTCAAGAATGCTGTCCGAAACCGTCTTCATGTCGATCTGCGGACTCAGCCACATACCGAGAGCACGAAGGAAGATCGTCGCCAGAATTTTTCGCTTACCAAGTCTCGCGTGCAGGATCCCTTTCTGGTCGTATTCAAACTCGACCCAGGATCCCCGATACGGAATGATCTTAGCGAGGTATTCATCGCGGTCGCCCTTGAAAAACACACCGGGCGAACGATGAAGCTGTGAGACGATAACTCGCTCGGTTCCGTTGATGATAAAGGTCCCGTTGTCGGTCATCAGCGGGATCTCGCCGAAAAAGACGTCTTCTTCTTTGATATCGCGGATGGTCGATGTTCCGGTTTCGGCATCCTTGTCGAATACCGTCAAGCGAATTTTCACCTTTAGCGGCACGCTAAAGGACATTCCCCGCTCCTGGCATTCCTGCTGATCGTGCTTGTGCTTCAAGCCGACGGGCTCGCCGCAATTCGGGCAGAGCTTCGGGCGCACGGCGTTAAAGGTTCCGCAACTGTTACAGAGGACCTCAGCCGGATTGAACGGATCGACCTTGATCTTGGAGCCGCAATTTTTACAGTTTGCTCGCAGATGCTCGAGGCCTTCGAGGTTTCCGCATTTGCACTGCCAATTGCCGATCTGATATTCGACATACTCGAGCGTCGCCGTTTCGCGAAAGTCCGACACCGGAAAGATCGATTGAAACACGGACTGCAGTCCGATGTTATCGCGCTCTTCCGGAATCAGATCCATCTGCAGGAACCGGTTGTACGATTCCCGCTGGACCTCGATAAGGTTTGGAATTTGCGCGGTCGTATAGATCTTTGAGAAATCGACTCGCTCCGGCGCCTGACTCGTCCGGCGCCCCAGGCCGTGTGAATTATTTTGAAGCGGATTATTGATCATATGAGTAAAATGCCCGAAGAAAATACTTGTTGATTTATCCGTCGTTTGTTGCTAGGATTCCCGTGTTAACGAGTCAATCCCCACAAAATTTCAAGAAAAGACGGCAAATGCGGTCGAGGGTAAAGTATGCCCTGACCGCTTTTCAGCAGTAAATCGCTGCTAGATTAATTTTTCGCGAGTGTCGCAAAAAGACACCGACTCCCATTTTCGCGATCTCAAAGATCGCGCTAAAACCGCTAGAAATCCTATAAAGACCTAGGCTTCACATCCGCCATAGAGGGAAACCGCCAACCAGCAAATATTAAATCTCGTCGAGCGCTGGAACCTAGTTTAACAGCTACATCGAGCCGAGACAAATTTAGTTTTGAGTACCGGCTTCAGCCGGCACAACTCGCCCGCCTTAGAACCTTATGGCGGACAAGCCGGCTAAAGCCGGTACTCAAAACTTCTATTTGACCTCGACAGACGCGCCGGCTTCCGTCAGCTTCGTCTTGATCTCTTCGGCTTCGTCCTTCGAAACGCCTTCCTTCAGCGCCTTGGGCGCGCCGTCGACCAGATCTTTGGCTTCCTTGAGCCCAAGTCCTGCGACGACTTCGCGAACGACCTTGATCACTGCGATCTTGTTGCCACCGGCAGCCGTCAGAATGACGTCAAACGTGTCCTTTTCCTCGGCAGCCGGAGCGGCATCGCCACCCGGTGCAGCCATCATCATCGGAGCGGCGGCCGCAGCGGCCGAAACACCGAATACTTCTTCGAGTTCTTTCACCAGCTCTGAAGCTTCGAGAAGCGTCATTGCCTTCAAATACTCAACTACTTCGTCTTTTGTAATCGCCATGATTATTTCAATCTCCTCTACAGGGTTCTGTTTTT
>JBKKAS010000410.1:0-9791 GCA_046714595.1 Pyrinomonadaceae bacterium
GTCATCACCATTTTCATGGGTTACGGTCGAACGCGAGCGGGCCGGGTTGGTACTGGCATCGGATACAATGCGTTCGACGTTCGACGTTCCGACGCAATGAACTTCGGTTTTGGAGAGATTTCCAAGCTTGCCGGTGAGACAGCGAGGATCGCATCGACGCAGATCCATTTCAATATGGAGGGCCGAGATATCCTTCGCGTGTGGGACGCCAACAATATCGAGAATGAGTTAGAGCACGTAAAAGAAAAAAACAAGAACTTTTACGACGAGTCGATGTACAAGACGGCCGCCGACGAATATCAAAAGATCTACGAGAAACACAATAAGTGGGGAATGTCGATCGATCTCAATTCCTGCGTCGGATGCAACGCCTGCGTCCTAGCGTGCCAGTCGGAAAATAACATTCCGGTGGTCGGCAAAGAGCAGGTCGAGCGCAGTCGTGAAATGCACTGGATGAGGATCGACGCGTATTTCGCCGGCGATGACATGAGCAACCCGGACGGGCCGCATTTCCAACCGGTCTTATGTATGCAGTGCGAGCAGGCTCCGTGCGAGGTCGTCTGCCCCGTTACGGCGACGGTACATAATGCCGAGGGCCTGAACGACATGGTCTACAACCGCTGTGTCGGAACTCGATACTGTTCGAATAACTGCCCGTACAAGGTGCGCCGGTTCAACTTCATGCTGTACCAGGATTGGGACACGCCGCAGTACAAGCTGATGCGCAACCCCGAGGTTTCCATTCGCAGCCGGGGTGTGATGGAAAAATGCACCTATTGCACTCAGCGCATCGCCGCCGCGAGGATCGAGTCACAAAAGGATGGTCGCCCGATCGCTGACGGCGAGGTCATAACTGCATGCCAGGCCGCTTGCCCGACCGATGCGATCATCTTCGGTGACATGAACGACACGCAGAGCCAGGTGACGAATATCAAACGTGACCCGCGGAATTATAATTTGCTCAATGAGCTGAACACACAGCCGCGGACGACCTATATGGCGGAGCTGAAAAATCAGAACCCGGAGATGCCGGACTATAAGCCACCCATAACACCGAAGGTTCATTCGCAGCCCGAAAAGCCAGCAGGTACGACAGAGCCGACGGAAGGGCATTAGTTGTTTGACTTTGATTTATGAATTGCCTCCAGCTTAGCTGGGGTTAGTGAGCGCCGCACGAGCGGCTTTAGCCGAACTCTTGTAAAGCTTCCTGTTTGGCTTTAGCTGTTTTCGGGAAAGACCCGGCAGACGCTTGAAATTATTGCTTGGGCTAAAGCCCGGGCCGCTCTAAAGGGCGCGCCACCTCCAGCTAAAGCGGGAGGTATTTAAAGAACAGACCGAAAGAGCAGACGTCACTAAGTTGGCGAGAATATGCAGGACGCAGAAAATCTAAAAGATATCCAGCGAAGGATCTATCCGCCGATGGTCGAGGGCGACCACACGTTCGGCACTGTGTCGGACAAGATCGGCGACGTGACGCTGAAGACAAAGACGCCCTTCGTTTGGTTCATCGGCTTCGGTATCGCCTTTCTGACCGCGCAGTTACTGCTCTTCGCGGTGGGCATGCTTTTGGCTAAGGGTATCGGAGTTTGGGGAAACAATCAGCCGGTCGGATGGGCGTTCGACATCATTAACTTCGTCTGGTGGATCGGCATCGGCCACGCCGGCACGCTTATCTCGGCGATCCTTCTGCTGCTTAACCAAAAATGGAGAACGTCCATCAACCGTTTCGCCGAGGCGATGACGCTCTTCGCCGTGGCCTGCGCCGCGATGTTCCCGCTGCTGCACACCGGACGTCCGTGGCTTGCTGCTTACTGGCTCTTCCCGTACCCGAACACGATGGGCGTGTGGCCGCAATTCCGCAGCCCGCTCATCTGGGACGTCTTCGCCGTATCGACCTACGCGACGATCTCGCTCCTGTTCTGGTACGTCGGATTGATCCCTGATCTCGCGACGCTTCGCGACCGGGCGAAGAATAAGTATTTCAAATTTGCTTACGGGATTTTGTCTTGGGGCTGGCGCGGCAGCGCACGTCACTGGCATCGATACGAGATCGCGTATCTCTTGCTCGCCGGAATCTCGACGCCGCTTGTCCTATCGGTTCACTCGATCGTGTCCTTCGACTTCGCGGTGTCGCAGGTTCCTGGCTGGCACGCGACGATCTTTCCGCCGTACTTTGTCGCGGGTGCGATCTTCGCCGGTTTCGCAATGGTGCTGATCCTCTGCATCCCGCTTCGTGTCTGGTACAACATGAAAGATTTCATCACCGATACCCATTTGATCTACATGGGCAAGGTGATGCTTGCGACCGGTTTGATCGTCGTCTACGGCTACGCGATGGAGGCATTCTTCGGCTGGTACAGCGCGTCGCAGTATGAAGTGTTCATGATCAAGAACCGCATGTGGGAAGGGCCGTACTGGTGGTCATATTGGCTGTTGCTCCTGTGCAACGGCATGTCGATCCAGCTGCTGTGGTTCAAGCGTTTCCGCGAGAGCCCGTTCTGGCTGTTCATGATCTCGCTCGTCGTCAGCGTCGGGATGTGGCTCGAGCGCTTTGTCATTATCGTGACAAGTCTTAACCGCGATTTTTTGCCCTCGTCGTGGGCCATGTACTCGCCGACGATAATCGACTGGTCGATGTTCATTGGAACTATCGGATTCTTCTTTTCGCTGATCTTCCTGTTCGTACGGTTTCTGCCGATCATCTCGATCTTTGAGGTGCGAACCCTTTTGCCGGAGGCGAACGTGCACGGCCGTCAGCAGGATTTTGACGAGAGTGTTTTGGAAGTGGAATACACATGGGAGCGGACGGATCCGCCCAACAAGTAAGTCTCTCGTCTCAAGCCCCAAAGTCCCAGCGGAGACAAGAAACAGGAGACGAGAGAAAAGGACTTGGGACTTAGGACTTGGGACAAGGGACTTGGGACGAGGGACTTGGGACAAGGGACTAGGGACTTACGGGTATGGAAAAGAATCTTTACGGATTACTGGCTGAATTCGACACGCCGACCGAGCTGGTCGACGCGGCGACCGCCGTTCGTGAAGCGGGCTTTACGAAGACGGATGCCTTCTCTCCGTTTCCGCTGCACGAGATCGACGAGGCGCTCGGGATAAAGCGGAGCATTTTGCCGGTGCTTGTGTTTTTCGGTGGCGTAACCGGGCTGTGTCTCGGCGTCGGCCTGCAGGTCTTCGTTCATTACATTGATTATCCGCTGAACATCGGCGGACGTCCTTACCTGAGCTGGCCTTCGTTCGTTCCACCGTCGTACGAGCTGACGATCTTGCTTGCGGGTTTCACGGCTGTTTTCGGAATGTTGTTTTTGAACGGGCTGCCGCGACCCTATCATCCGGTCTTTAACGTGCCTCGATTCGCTCTGGCGACACGGGAAAAATTCTTTTTGTTGATCGAAACGGCCGATCCGAAATTTGACGAGAACACACGAAGCTTTCTGGAAAGTCTCAGTCCGCAGGAGGTCTTCGATGTTGAAGAATAGTGGTCGGTCGTCAGTGGTCAGTGGTCAGTGGTCAGCCAGGATCGGCTGCCTTCTGCTTACTGCCTTCTGCCTTCTGGCATCAGCGTGCGGCGTGCGCTTCGACATGCAGGACCAGCCGCGGTACAAGGCCTATAAGAAAAGCGAGTTCTTTAATGACAATCGGGCCTCGCGAAACTTGCCGGACGGAACGGTTGCCCGCGGCTTTCTGAAAGACAACAAGGCGCTGCACACAGGCAAGATAGACAATCCGAACATGAATGCGCAGGTCGAGACGAAGACCGACGCGTCGGGAAATACCCTCGTCTCGAGCTTTCCGAACGATATCGACGAGTTTCCGGTCCCGGTCACAAAAGAGCTGGTCGATCGCGGACAAGATCGATTTAACATTTACTGCATCGTCTGTCACGGGCCGGTCGGTGCGGGCGATGGTATGATCGTCCGCCGCGGATTTCCGCAGCCGCCGACTTATCACGACGACCGTTTGAGAAACGCACCCGTCGGACACTTTTTCGATGTGATTACAAACGGGTGGGGCAAGATGAACAGCTATGCGGACAAGCTCTCGGCCGCGGACAGGTGGGCCGTCGTAGCGTACATACGCGCACTGCAAGCGAGCCAGAATCCGGAAGAAACTTTGAGGATGAATTCAAACTCCAATACGAACACCGCAGATCCGGCGGCGCACAGTTCTCCGAAAGCAAACTCGCACGGGGGTGAGCGATAAATGGCCGAACGGGATAACTATCGGGCTCCCGGCGAGTTGATCGGGCTCCGCAGCCTTGCATTGGGCGTCGGGGGAATCGGTACGCTCATCTGGGCTGTCGGTCTTTACCTCGATCCGGAGCAAGCACTCCGCTCGTGGTTGCTCGGGTTCATATTTTGGAGCGGGATCGGCATCGGCGCCATCGGGTTGTTCATGCTGCAATATCTAACCGGCGTTGCGTGGGGCGTCGTCGCCCGACGCATATTCGAGGCGGCCTCGCGAACTCTGCCGATAATAATCCTGCTGTTTTTACCGATCGCGTTCGGCGTATATTTCCACAAGTTTTATGAGTGGACGCACATGCCGCCGACCGATCACGCGATCGAGGCCCGCGGGATCTACCTGCTGCCGTGGGCGTGGATCGCCCGATCGGTGATTTATTTCGCGATCCTCGGCATCATGGTCTATCTGCTGAACAAATGGTCGGCGAATCAGGACGCTTCGAAGGATCACGAAGAGGCGGCGGGGTGGCTTGGCCGGGCGACTGCCTTTTCGGGTCCGACGATGGTGATCTTTGCTCTCACCGTGACGTTCGCAGTCGTCGATTGGGTAATGACGCTTGAGCCGCATTGGTTCTCGACCATCTTCGGATTGCTGTTTGTTGCCGGCTGGGCGCTTAGCTGCATCTGTTTCACGGTTATCGTCCTCGCGTTCCTGCACGACAAGGTGCCGATGAACCGGGTTGTCGGCCGCCGCCATTTTCACGATCTTGGAAAATTGATGTTGGCGCTCGTGATGGTTTGGGCGTACTTCAATTTCTCGCAGTACCTAATCATCTATTCCGGAAACCTTCCCGAAGAGACGGTTTGGTTCATCAAGCGTTCGACCGGCGGCTGGGGTTGGATCGCCTGGGCTCTGATCCTGTTTCACTTTGCGGTTCCGTTTCTGATCTTGCTGCAACAAGGCCTGAAGCGAAGACCGGTTCGGCTCGCGGCAGTTGCCGCCTTTATCCTGGTTATGCGGCTCGTGGATATGTTCTTCCTGATCGGCCCGAGCCCACGGATAAACACGCACGGCGGACCGCAAGGCGCATTCATTATCAGCTGGATGGACCTTGTCGCACCGATTGCCGTCGGTGGGATCTGGGTTTGGTATTTTATCGGTCAGCTGATGAAGCGGCCGCTTGTTCCGGTAATGGACCCGTTTCTCGAGAACGCTATCGAGCACGGACACGGACATTAACAATTACGAATTAACAATTACGAATTACGATTTCGTAATTGCACATTCGTAATTCGTAATTGGATTTAAAGATATGGGATCCACCAAACACGAAAGATCGTTCGTCGATTTTGAGCAGCCGTACGAACAGAACGTTATCGGGCTGAAGGGAATTTTTTACTTCGGTATCGGCTTGTTCATTCTCATCGTGATCACGTTCGCGTTGATGTGGGCGCTCCTAAACGTCTTAGAGGACGATGCGAAGGGAACGAAGAGCTCGACGAACCCGATGGCAATGTCTGAGCGAGATCGTTTACCGCCCGAGCCCCGTCTTCAGCTTGCACCCGGATTTGGTGTTGAGTCACCAAACGGCCGCGTGAATTTGGAGCTTCGGGCACCGCAGGCCGAATACTGGGAATTGCAAAAACAATGGAAGGATATCTGGGAGCATGGGCAAAAGGACGCGGCAACCGGAGCGATCACGTCAATGAGTATCGAGGAAGCTAAAGAAAAGGTCCTCAGCCAGCAGATGAAGGCCCGGTCAGGACCGGATGCCGAGCAGGCAGCGACCGGATCGAAAATGTATTTTTCGGATTCGAGTTCAGGAAGAAAAGCGTCGGAGAAGAGGCGGTAGTGAGCAGTAGGCAGTAGGCAGTAAGCGGTATGTTGTACGAGCTTTGCAAAATTTGGTTAATGGTGGTGATGGTCGTGGTTCTTGCGGCGGGAATAAATGTGTCCGCGCAGAAGAGCGAACATTATAACTCGCCGCTGTATTCGCCAAAAACATACGACCCGACGCAGGGGCCTGCGACCGGTTTGCCCGACGCGTTACAAAAAGTCGGGATCGAACAAAAACTGGGCGAGCAGCTTCCACTTGAAGTTGAGCTGGCCGACGAAGACGGCCGCCCGGTAAAACTCGGTGATCTGTTCCACAACGATCGTCCCGTTGTGCTCGCTTTTGTTTATTACGAGTGCCCAATGCTCTGCAACGAAGTTTTGAACGGGCTGACGGGTTCGCTGAAAGGCATCTCGCTCAACGCGGGGAAAGATTTCGACGTGATAGCGATCAGCTTCGATGCACGTGAGAGCGAAAAGCCGGGCCTCGCCGCGAATAAAAAAGCCGCGTACATGGAACGCTACGGCCGTCCGGGGACGGAAAAGGGCTGGCATTTTTTGACCGGCAGCCAGGCTTCTATCGATGCTGTAACGAAGGCGGCGGGTTTCGGTTTTCGCTGGGACGCCCAATCCAATCAGTTTGCCCACGCGGGCGGCGTGATGGTTGTGACACCGCAAGGCAAGATGTCGAGATATTTCTACGGCATCGACTACTCGCCGCGAGATCTAAAACTGGGTGTTATCGAGTCGGCTTCGGGCAAAGTAGGGAGTGCGGCTGACCAGATGCTTCTTTATTGTTATCACTACGACCCGGCGACGGGTAGGTACGGCCTGGCGATCCTGAGCGTGATCCGCTTCGGAGCGATACTGACCCTGCTTGGTATGGGAGCGATGGGTTTTGTGTTCTGGCGACGAGGGAAGAAGAGAGTGAATAGTGAATAGTGAATAGTGAATAGTGAGGAGTGACGATTCACGATTCACGATTCACGATTCACGAAAGAGATTATGCAGACGAATTCGTGGATTCCATTATTTCCAGACCAAGCGTCAACGTTCGCGTGGGAAGTCGATCTTCTGTACGTCTACCTGATAGTCGTCAGCGTGGCGTTCACGATACCGATCGTCGTCGCCATTTTCTTTTTCGCCGTTAAGTACCGCGAGAAGGAAAAGTATGCGACGCCTGATGAAATGCATGGTTCGATCGCGCTAGAAACGGTATGGTCCATCATCCCATTCGTTATTTCGATGACTATTTTCCTCGGCGGGGCGTACGTCTATTACAACCAATATCGAATGCCCGACGATCCGGAACTGGAAGTTTACGTCGTCGGAAAACAGTGGATGTGGAAACTCCAGCACAGCACCGGACAGCGTGAGATCAATGAGCTTCACGTTCCAGTCGGCCGCAAGGTAAAACTTACAATGACGACGGAGGATGTCCTCCACGACTTTTCGGTTCCGGCGTTTCGTACCAAGATGGACGTCGTTCCCGGCCGCTACACATACCTTTGGTTCGAGGCGACGAAACCTGGAAAGTATCATCTGTTCTGTGCCGAGTACTGCGGTCTCAACCACTCGGGAATGGGTGGCTTCGTCTACGTGATGGAGCAGCGCGATTTTGATAACTGGCTAAGCGGAAACGTCTCGGGACAAACACCGGTAGAGCAGGGCCGCGATCTTTTCGAGAACAAACTCGGCTGTGCATCGTGTCACGCCGGTGGGCCGCAGCAGCGAGGGGCAAAACTCGAGGGCATCTTTGGTAAGGACGTAAAGCTTGTCGGCGGGCAGACCGTGAAGGTCGACGATAAATATATTCGCGATTCGATACTAAATCCCAGTGGTCAGATCGTCGAGGGCTTTCAACCGATAATGCCGACATTCAAAGGACAAGTTAACGAAGAACAACTGGTCTCGCTGGTCGCGTATATCAAGTCGCTGAGCGGCGTAACGGCCCCGACCAGCTCGTCCGGCGACGCCGGACAGGCGCAGCCCGCGAGCAATTCGGCGTCGAATTCTGTCGCGGCTCCGCGTGCGGATCGTGGAAATTCAAATACGCAGGGCAGCAATCCGAATGCTCCCGGGCCGAGAAACGAGCCCGCAAGTAGGAACCGATAGGGTAGTAAGATTATGCAAACGCACGACACGATAAATCCGGAAACGATTGGCTCGCCAAAAGTGAATTACCTGACGAACGGTTTCACGTTGAAATCGTGGCTGCTGACGAAGGACCACAAGCGGATCGCGATCATGTACCTGATCACGGTGTCGATGTTCTTCTTTGCGGGCGGAATTTACGCATCTGCGATCCGTCTCGAGATGCTGACGCCGGCCAGCGATCTGCTGGAATCGGGAACGTACAATAAGGTCTTTACCGGGCATGGTGTGTTGATGGTCTTCTTTTTCCTGATTCCGTCCATTCCGGCGATTCTCGGGAATTTCCTTTTGCCGATCATGATCGGTGCGAAGGATCTTGCACTTCCGCGCGTCAACCTGCTCAGCCTCTATATTTACTGGGTCGGCGGAGCGTTGACCGTTTGGGCGTTGCTGCAGGGCGGCGTCGACACCGGGTGGACCTTTTACACGCCGTACAGCACGACGTTTTCGAACACGTATGTGATGGCGGTCGGGCTCGGCATTTTTGTCAACGGCTTTTCGTCGATCCTGACCGGCCTAAACTTCATCGTCACCGTTCACACGATGCGGGCTCCCGGAATGACGTGGTTCCGGCTGCCTCTGTTCGTCTGGGCTCAGTACGCGACTAGCCTTGTCATGATCCTCGGCACTCCGGTCATCGCGATCACGGTACTGATGCTGGCGATCGAGAGATTCGCTCACGTCGGAATTTTCGATCCATCGATCGGCGGCGACCCGATCTTGTTCCAGCATTTGTTTTGGTTCTATTCGCATCCGGCGGTGTACATCATGATCCTGCCCGGAATGGGCGTGATCAGCGAATTGATCTCGAATTTTTCACGAAAGAAGATCTTTGGCTACGAGTTCATCGCTTTCTCAAGCATCGCGATCGCTGTCTTTGGTTTTCTGGTGTGGGGACATCACATGTTCGTCAGCGGACAGTCGATTTACGCCGGTCTGGTGTTCTCGTTCCTGACGATGGTCGTGGCTGTGCCCTCCGCGATCAAGATGTTCAACTGGACCGCGACGCTCTACAAGGGATCGGTCTCGTACGACACTCCGATGCTTTATGCCATCGGCTTTATGGGACTGTTCCTTATCGGCGGGTTGACCGGACTGTTCCTCGGCGCGATCGGCTTGACCGTTCATCTTACCGACACATACTTCGTTGTCGCTCACTTCCATTATGTGATGGTCGGCGGCCAGGTGATCGCGTATCTCGGCGGTATCCATTACTGGTGGCCGAAGATGACGGGCAAGATGTACTCGGAATTCTGGGGCAAGATCTCGGCGATGCTGGTTTTCGTCGGTTTCAATCTGACGTTCTTCCCGCAGTTCATTCTCGGTTATCAGGGAATGCCGCGGCGTTACGCGTCGTATCCGGAAGAGCTTCAGGTGTTGAATATTTTCTCTACCGCCGGTGCGTCGGTTCTCGGTGTTGGCTTGATCATGCCGGTCATCTATCTCGGGCATTCGCTCCTGTACGGAAAGGCTGCCGGTGATAATCCGTGGATGCTTCCTGGATTAGAGTGGCGCACAAGCTCGCCGCCGCCGACCGAGAATTTTGAGAAGACCCCGATCGTTACATGGGAAGCGTATGAGTTCGGAGAGGAAAGCGGATTAGATCT
>JBKKAS010000411.1:0-6738 GCA_046714595.1 Pyrinomonadaceae bacterium
CTTCAAGCGACGATTTTTTTACCGGCACGCGTGCGGCTGCGTTTGGTGGAACGACGACGATCATCGATTTCGCCGTGCAGACGAAAGGTGAATCGATGATCTCCGGTGTCGATGCCTGGCACAAAAAGGCTGAAGGCAAGACGGCGATCGACTATGGATTTCATCTCATCACGACCGACTTTGAGGACGGCAATGAAAAAGAGATGTATAAGCTCATGGATGAAGGCATCACGTCGTTCAAGCTTTTCATGGCGTATCCCGGCGTTTTTCTCGCGGACGACGCGACGATCTTTCGTGCAATGAGCGCGGCGGGCGAGCGCGGCGGGCTGATCTGTATGCACGCCGAGAACGGCATCGTCATCAACGAGATCATCAAACGCTTTTTGAAAGGCGGCCGCACGGCACCGAAGTATCACGCTCTGACGCGGCCGACGATCGCCGAAGCCGAGGGCGTGCATCGCGCGATCGCGATCGCCGAGATGGCAGAGTCGCCGGTCTACATCGTGCACCTTTCCTGCACCGACGCACTGAACAAAGTTCGCGAAGCACGCGACCGCGGCATTCCGGCTTTCGCTGAAACTTGCCCGCAATATCTTTTCCACTCGATCGAAGACTACGGCGACGGTTTCGAGGGTGCACGATACGTGATGACGCCGCCGCTCCGCGAAAAGCACAACAACGCCGAGCTATGGAAAGGCTTGAAGATGGACGACCTGCAGGTCATCTCGACCGACCACTGTCCATTCTGCATGAAGGAGCAGAAGGAGCTAGGCAAGGATGATTTCTCAAAGATCCCGAACGGAGCGCCGGGCGTGGAGAACCGCATGTCGCTGATCTATAACGGCGGCGTCGTTGAGAATAGAATTTCTTTGAACCGCTTTGTCGAACTAACATCGACCGCTGCAGCTAAAATGTTCGGGCTGTTTCCGAAAAAAGGAACCATCGCCGTCGGCTCGGATGCCGACATCGTCATCTTCGATCCGGAAAAGGAACACACGTTCGGCGTTGATGCGGAACACATGAACGTCGATTATTCTTCGTACGAAGGCTGGAAGGTGAAGGGCAAAGTCGAGACGGTTTTGTCGCGCGGTCGTGTCGTCATCGAGAACGGCGAGCACGTCGGGAAACAGGGCGACGGGCAATTCCTCAAACGCGGCACCTGTGTAAGTATGTAATCTGATGAAGCGTTGCCCGGAATGCCGACGAGATTATTACGACGATGCGTTAAGTTTCTGTCTTGACGACGGCACACGGCTGGTTGACGGCCCAGCCGTTGAGGACGGCCCAGCGACCGCGATTCTCCCCGCCACGAAACGCTCGGGCGAGTCGCCGACGAAGCTCGAGATCAAGACCACGAACGAAACCGCTTTGGAGGGTGCTTCCGCCACTGACACAATGGGGTCGAGGGCGACAAATTCCCCATCGAGCGCCGAATACATCGTCGGTGAGATCAAGCGTCATAAATCGGTTGCTGCCGTTGCGGCTATTATCATTCTTGCAGCTTTGGCCGGATCGGCTTACCTGATCATCAAGAACCGCGGGCCGGCAACCGCTACCAGTTCACTAAATCAGGGGCCGCCCGCTGATCTTAAGATCCAGCGCATCACCGGCAGCGGCAAAGTATCTCGTGCGGCGATCTCGCCCGACGGAAAATTTCTGGCGTATGTTCAGAACGACGCAGGAGAGCAGAGCCTTTCGGTCAAGCAGGTCTCCACAAACAGCAATGTCCAGATAGTTGCTCCCGCAGTGATGGAGGGCTATTACGGACTCGTGTTTCAGCCAGACGGCGAATATGTATATTTCAGCGGCATCAATAAGGACAATCCGATCGGAACTATCTTCCGCGTCCCGACGCTTGGCGGATCAATTACCAAAATTGTGTCGAACGCATGGGATACGACTGTTTCTCCTGATGGGAAGCAGATCGCCTTCGGTCGTTGGGACAACAATTCGACCGAGACCTCTCTTTTCATCGTGAATGCCGACGGAACAAACGAAAGAAAGCTCGCTTCGCTCCTGGGAAATAGATTTATTTCCGGATCTTGTTCCTGGTCCCCCGACGGAAAAGTGATCGCTTGCGGCGTCGGTAATGACGAAAGCGCCGAACATCACCAAACGGTCGCAACGATCATGGTCGCCGACGGGACACTGCGCGAGTTGAGCGAATACAAATGGGACGGTATCGACAGCGTGGTTTGGCTTTCGGATATGAGCGGGATCATCTTCAGCGCGGACGATACCGGTGGCGGAGAAGGAATCTCAAAACTCTGGGAAATGTCATACCCTGCGGGCGAGTCTCGCCGCCTCACGCAGGATCTGACCGATTACTCACGCATCACTATTACCGGCGACGGGAAGACACTCGTCGCAGTCGAATCCGAATCGTCGAACGGTGTCTGGGTCTCGCCCAACGCTGATCCAAACCTCGCAAAACAAATCACCACGCACAAGGATAACGCCGCCCGCGGTATCGCATGGACGCCGGACGAGCGTATCGTTTACGTCTCGATGATGAGCGGCAAAACCGAGGTTTGGGTGATGAACTCAGACGGGACGAACGCAAAGCAGTTGACCAATGACGGCAGGATCAAGTACACACCGGTCGTCTCGGCGGATGGCCGCTACATCGTCTACGGCACCTCGCAGGGCGGAGCCGGCCTGTGGCGAATAGATATAGACGGCGGGAATCCGATTCTGTTAACCCGCAAGGGAAGTGACGAAGCGAATCCGGACATCTCGCCTGATGGCAAATGGATAGTTTATTCCTCGTGGGTCTTGGGTAAGCAAACGCTTTGGAAAATGTCGATCGAGGGCGGCGATCCGACGCAGTTGACCCAGTTTTCCTCAACGGAACCGCACGTGTCGCCGGACGGCAAGCTCATCGCATGTTTTTATCGGGACGAAAAGCAATCGTGGCGCATCGCCGTCGTCCCGTTCGAAGGCGGCGAGCCGCTAAAAACTTTCGACATTCCGCAAACGGTGAATCTCGATATGACGGCCAAATGGACGCCCAACGGACGCGGGATCACATATATAAACGGGGGAGGTGGCGGCCGAAATCTTTGGCTGCAGCCCTATCCGGATGGACCACCTAAGCAAATGACCGATTTCAAAGCGAACGGCCTTCACCGCCGCGAGTGGACACGGGACGGTAAACAGGTCGCCCTGGTCCGAGGCGATTCTACGAACGACGTCGTGATGATCACAAACTTTAGATAATTAAAAGAATTTGAGCGCCGACTATGAAACGATGCCCGGAATGCAGACGAGATTATTACGACGATGCGTTAAGTTTCTGTCTGGACGACGGCACGCGCCTCGTCGACGGCCCGGCGAGCGAGGAACCGCCGACAGCGATTTTAAAATTAGAAGACCCGGCGAGCGACTCGGCCACTCGGCCGCAGGTATTAACTTCGAATCCAGGCCAAGTCTCGACTGTCAAAACGGAGCGGGCTGAAAATGCCCCATCAACCTCAAGCGCCGAATACGTCGCCGGAGAGATCAAACGGCACAAGAAAATGCTCGGACTCGGCGTTCTCGCGGTTCTGTTGCTTACCGGCGGTATCGTTTTCGCGGTTTATAAGTATTGGAAGAAACCGAGCAGCGGAACTCCCGCCATAAAAATCGAAAGGCTCACCACAAACGGCAAATCTACTGCTGCCGCCATCTCGCCCGACGGCAAATATGTCGTGTTCAGCGTTGATGAAGGCGGGCAGCATAGTCTCTGGGTGAGGCAAGTAACCGCGTCGAGCAACGTGCAGATCATTCCTCCGGCTGAAGATGTTTATTACTGGGGCCTGACATTCACGCCCGACAGCAACTACATCAACTTTGTCAAAGTTCAATTTGAGAAGAACGTAGCTTGGTCGCTTTACCAAATGCCGGTGCTCGGAGGCACTCAGAAAAAACTGATAACTCAGGCGGAGGGCGGAATAAGTTATTCGCCCGACGGCAATCAGTTCGCTTTTGTGCGCGAAGAATATCCGAGCGCGGAAGAAAGCTCGTTATTAATTGCGAATGCTGATGGCACGGGAGAGCGAATACTCGCTTTGCGAAAAGCACCTGAAAGGTTTCCTTCGAGAAAAACTGCTCCCGCCTGGTCGCCTGACGGGAAGACCATCGCATGTATCGTCAGTGATGAGACGAAGGGCGTCGGGCGGTCGCATGTCGTCGAAGTAAATGTCGCGGATGGAACGAGCACGACCGTCGTCACAAAGGAATGGGAGGATATATTTCAAATAGCCTGGCTCCCGGATAAAAGTGGGCTACTTGTTCTTGGAATAGAGAAAGGGGGTGATAATTACGCCGGACAAATATGGCGGTTCTCCTACCCGGAAGGCGAAGCCCGAAGAATTACGGCTGACTTTAATAATTATTCGAGCCTGAGCCTGCCGTCAGACTCAAATGCTCTGGTCACCGTCCAATCGAATACGATTTCTAATATCTGGGTTGCTGCCAACGGTGATGCAGGGCGCGCCGTACAAATTAAATCGGGTGGCAACAATCTGGAGGGAATATACGGTCTCGCGTGGACGCCCGACGGCCGCGTCGTCTATCCCTCGCTGGCTGGCGGCGCACCGGATATTTGGATTATGAACGCGGACGGCACAGGTCAAAAGGAGCTCCCGGTTGACGCGGGAGCAAACCTTCACCCAAAGATTACGCCCGATGGTCGTTACATAGTTTTCATGTCCCTCCGCAATGATCAGGCAAATATCTGGCGGATGAATTTGGACGGCAGCGATCCCAAGCAGTTGACAGACGGTAATAACGACTGGGATCCCGCGGTAACGCCTGATTCCCGATGGGTGATTTACACAGCGCAAAGGGCGGGCATGTCTTATTTGTGGAAAGTTTCGATTGATGGTGGAGATGCCGTGCAGTTAACGGACGCATATACGAACTCTCCCGAAGTCTCGCCGGACGGAAAATGGATCGTCTGTTCATATCGTAAAGACGTCAATTCCACATGGCGATACGCGATTATTCCTTACGAAGGAGGCGAACCTACAAAGGTCTTTGATCTGCTCGGGAAAAAGGGAAGCTTTCGCTGGTCGCCCGACGGACGCTCGCTTAACTTCCTCCGAGATACGCAGGGCGGCGTCACGAACGTCTGGAGTTTACCTTTGGACGACAAGCCTCCAAAGCAATTAACGGATTTTAAGACTGACCAGATATACAATTTCGCATGGTCGCCGGACGGCAAACAACTTGTCCTTGCACGCGGCACGACGACCAGCGATGTTGTTTTGCTAAGTAATTTCAGATGACGATCCTGGTTGCTGAATGAAACCGTGAGCAGACAGTGTATTTCTTCCCAAGAATGGGAACGGATTAAAAACACAAACGCGTTCGTAGTCATTCAGAAAATATGAAGCGATGCCCCGAATGCAAGCGAGATTTTTTCGACGATACGCTGAGCTTCTGTCTGGATGACGGAACGCCGCTTGTCGAAGGTCCCGCAACTGGTGAACCCGCCACCGCAATCCAGCGGACCCGCGAGTCAGCGACGGTCCTGATGCCCGGCACTTCCGCCGGGGGGACGGGTCCAACCGACGATTCCATTTCGAATTCGTCGCGTCGGCGCAAGACGATGATCTCTGCCGCGGTCGCCGCACTTCTGGCGCTGGCGGGAGGAATCGGTTTCGCCATCTATAAGTTTCGCCCGACTGAACCCCCCGCATCTGCCCCGTTTCAATCGATCAAGATCGAACGTCTTACATCCAATGGCAAAGCCACTCAGGCCGTAATCTCGCCCGATGGAAAACAGGTAGTTTATGTAATCGACGACGCCGGAAAGCGCAGCTTATGGTTGAGGCAGGTTGCAACGACGACCGACGTCCAGCTTACCGCGCCGACCAATGAGGTATTTTATTGGGCCCTGACGATTTCACCAGACGGCAATTTTCTTTATTACGTCTACGGCGGCACAGTTCGAAACCGCACGCTATATCAAATGCCGCTGATCGGCGGCAGCCCGAAAAAAATCATTGATGACGTTGGTAGCCCAATAGGTTTTTCACCGGATGGTAAGCAGATCGCGTTTGTCCGCAGTCGCCAAAATGAAAGCGTGATGATGATCGCTAACGCCGACGGAAGCGGAGAGCGCGAAGTCGCCAAGCGTCAGGGCGGAGAGTCGTTCGGAAGTCTTTTTTCGGGAGGAGTCGCCTGGACACCCGACGGCAAAAAGATAGTTTCCGTTGCCAATAAACGCGATCCCGATGGCAGGTTCCAGAATGTTGTCGAAATATCCGTCGACGACGGAACGGAACGTCAATTGACTGAACACAGATGGTATGAAATTCACCGGCTCGCATTGCTCGCGGACGGCAGCGGCCTGCTGGTCACCGCCGCCGAGAAAGCGTCTGAATTTCGCTCAAAGCAAATATGGTATCTGCCGTACTCAGGCGGCGAAGCACGAAAAATCACCAAGGATCTGAATAATTACGCCAGCATGAGCATGACGGCCGACTCAAGTGTTCTGGTAACCGTTCAGGAAGATGAGGCTGCGAATATCTCGATCGCACCCGATGGCGACACCGTCCGCGCGACACAAATTTCATCGGTATCGGGCAAGATGGACGGCTACAGTGGCGTAGCATGGACGGCGGATGGCAGGATAGTTTATACCTCGATGTCGGGTGGCAATGAAGCCATTTTGATCATGGACACGGACGTCAAGAATCGCAAACAACTGTCACCGGGCGAGGGCGCGGATTTTGGGCCATCGGTCTCGAC
>JBKKAS010000412.1:0-16069 GCA_046714595.1 Pyrinomonadaceae bacterium
TACACGCGATTATGCCCATCTTTGTTGCTGCTGCGGCCACCGATCATTCAGGCGTTTTGCTGGCGCTGTTCGTGATGCTCGCTGCCGCGAAGGTGATGGCAGAGATCATGGAGCGCCTCCGACAGCCGGCGGTCGTCGGCGAGATCCTTGCGGGCGTGGTGATCGGGCCGAGCCTGCTGGGCTGGGTCGCGCCGTCCGAATCGATCACCGTCCTCGCCGAGATCGGCGTTATTTTTCTTCTGTTCACTGTCGGTCTTGAAACCAAACCGCAAGCGATTTTTCAAGTTGGAAGGCGCGCAATTACGGTCGGCGTTCTCGGCGTGATCCTCCCGTTCATTGCCGGTTATTTTATCGCCGTGGCCTGGGGCGGTTCGTTTGTCGAGGCGATGTTTATCGGTGCCGCGATGGTTGCGACATCGGTCGGGATCACCGCGCGCGTGCTCGGATCGATGGGGCTGCTCGATGCAGAAACATCACGAATAATTCTCGCCGCCGCGATCATCGATGACATACTCGGGTTGATAATCCTTTCACTCGTCTCTGCCGTCAGCCAGGGCAGCGTCAGTTACTACGGCCTGGCAAAAACCGCCGCGGCCGCGATCCTGTTCACGGCCTTCGTTGCATTGATCGGATCCAAAGTGATGACCGGAATCGCCCCGGCAGTCGGGCGGCTTCGACTCAATAGACCGTTCTTTAATCTGGGACTGATATTGTGTCTTGGTCTGTCGGTCGCCTCGATCTATGTAGGTGTTGCCGCAATTATCGGTGCGTTCCTCGCCGGTATGGCGTTGGCTGAAGCAACCGAGAGCAACTCTAAAATGCACACGCTGACGAGCGGCATCACCGAATTCCTCGTGCCCTTCTTTCTGGTGAACATCGGCATGCAGCTCGATCTCGCGGTCTTCCGCGACATGTCGGTGATCGCACTTGCTTTGATCGTCACTGTTGCCGCCGTCATCACCAAATTTGTCGGGTGCGGTCTAGGCGCCTGGGGAATGACGCGGCGGCAAATGGCTCAGATCGGAGTCGGGATGGTGCCGCGCGGCGAGGTCGGTATCGTGGTAGCACAGATCGGTCTCGGTCTCGGTGTGATCAGCGGACAGTTTTTCGCATCGGTACTTTTTATGGCGGTAGCGACGACGTTGATCGCTCCGCCGCTTATCAAAATGTTGTACTCCGAAACTGCCAACGACGACCGAGCGAGCGGAAGTGAAGCGGATGACGCGGATGATTTTACCCGCATCGGCTGAACTATTTTTGTTAAGATTAAACTCGGAGCCGCGCAATGAACAGCCTTATCCGATTTGATCGACTAAGACCGATCTTCATCCTCATCTTGAGTCTGATGATGACGCAAGCCGTCCGCACACAGCCTCGAAGATCTACCCCGACCGCGACGTTTCGCGCGATCACTGTTGTTACCGAACCAAGCTCGACGGTGTGGGTCGACGGAGTCCGCTACGGCGTGACAGACGAAAACGGGAAACTCACGATCACAACCGTCGCATCCGGGGTGCGCTCGATCCGGGTCCGCTCTAGCGGCTTTTCAGATGTAACGCGAAGCCTGCCGGCAGCTTCGCGAGGCGACGTCCCGATAAAGCTCACAAAAACGACCGACGAAGCCGAGCTCGCATTTCAGTCTGCCGAGTCGCTCACCACGGTTGATCGTCAAAAGGCGATAGCCGACTACGAGAAAGCCGTCAAGCTGCGGCCGAAATACCCGGAAGCATTCGTCGGGCTTGCGAGAATGTTCTCGGAGACGGGCGATCTGGAGAGGGCGGACAAGGCGATCCGTACCGCTAAACGCCTGAGACCCGGTTACGGCGAAGCCTCCGCGGTCGAAGGCAGGATCCTCAAAGACAGTGGCGAGGAAGACAAGGCCATCGCTGCTTTCAAACGTTCCATCGTCGAGGGTAAGGGGTTTCAACCTGAGGCTTATACGGGACTCGGGCTGCTTTACAAAGACCGGGCAGAGAATTCGGGCGGCTCCGGCGACTATGATCAGGAAAGCGCAAACTATGAAATGGCGACCAAAAACCTCGCCGTCGCAGCGAAGCAGCTTGGCGGAGCGCCGGATGCGATCGTTGTCTACCAACTGCTCGGGCTGATCTACGAGCGCCAGAAGAAATTCAAAGAAGCGATCGCGCTCTACGAGGAGTTCCTGCGGTTATTTCCGGGCACCAGCGAAGCAGGAGCCGTCGAATCTTTCATCGTCCAAATAAGGAAGCAGATGGCCGAGCCCAAATAGGGTCCTTGCGAGCTCGCAACCCGGTCAAAATGCCCGAAAACTACCGATTCTGCCCGAAAAGATTTCTTGACACACCTCGGTTCAACCTATATATTTAGTACCAACGGTGTTTACCACCGCAGATTTTCTGTCCTCGCTTAGGAAGTAATTCTTAAAACTCTTCAGTATCCTCTCCTGTTTGTTTCAGACAGCAGGATTCCAAACAGATAAGCAATGTCAGCAAAACTAGGGGAAATTCTTGTCCGCGAAAACCTGGTGACGCCGCAGCAGCTTCGCGAAGCGCTCGACTACCAGCGTACTAGCGGGGGACGGCTGGGCTCAAACCTCGTCAAGCTGGGCATAATCTCGGATGACGTGATAACGGCTGTCCTGTCGAGACAGTACGGCGTTCCTTCGATCAACATCGATTTGTTTCAGATCGATGACGAAGTCGTGAAGCTTATCTCGCAAGAAGTCGCATTGAAGTACACGGTCCTCCCGATATCGAAAGTTGGTGCAACGCTGACGCTGGCGATGGCCGACCCGACCAACGTCTTCGCGACCGACGACATTAAATTTATGACCGGCCTGAACGTTGAGCCGGTGAACGCGTCCGAAGCTTCGATCCAGACGGCGATCGGCAAATATTACAGCGGTTCGACACAGATCGACATCTTCGAAGCGGCCATCGCTTTCGACACCGACCGGGCAAACGGAAAGAACGGCAAGAACGGAAAGAGCGCCAAGAACGGACTGTCGAAGCAAACGCCGAGAAATATCAAGATCAACGAGAGGCTGTCCGATGCCGACCTCGACGTCACGCTCGAGACTTTCGATTTTGCCGCCCACGAAGGCGAGGAATTCGAAGTCATCGAAACCAACGAAGAGATAGACCTCGCGTCGCTGCAGCGTCAGAGTGAAGACGCTCCGGTCGTCCGTCTCGTAAACGTGCTGATGGTCGATTCGCTTCGACGCGGCGCTTCCGATATTCACGTCGAGCCATACGAAAAAGACTTCCGGATCCGCTTCCGCATCGACGGCGTTCTTTACGATGTTATGCATCCGCCGATGAAGCTTCGCGATCCGTTGATCTCGCGTTTGAAGATCATGGCGAAGCTCGACATCTCGGAAAAGAGATTGCCACAGGACGGACGCATCAAGATAAAGGTAAAGATCGACGATCGATCGCGTGAATTGGATTTCCGCGTCTCGACTTTGCCGACGCTTTTCGGCGAAAAGGTCGTGCTCCGGCTTTTGGACAAAGACAAGCTGATGCTCGATATGTCCAAGCTCGGCTTCGAAGCGGAAAGCCTTGAAAAGTTTAAGCGGAACATCTCGAATCCCTACGGGATGGTTCTGGTTACCGGGCCGACCGGTTCCGGTAAAACGAACACATTGTATTCCGCGCTCCAAACGCTGAACACCACCGAGACGAATATCATGACGGCCGAAGATCCGGTCGAGTTCAATCTCGAAGGGATCAATCAGGTCCAGATGAAAGAACAGATCGGACTAAACTTCGCCGCCGCTCTTCGCTCGTTCCTGCGTCAGGACCCGAACATCATCCTTGTCGGTGAGATCCGTGACTTTGAAACGGCCGAGATCGCGATCAAGGCGGCGCTGACGGGCCACCTCGTTCTCTCGACGCTGCATACCAACGACGCGCCGTCCACGATCTCGCGTCTGGTGAATATGGGTATCGAGCCGTTCCTCGTCGCCACCAGTGTCAACATCATTCAGGCCCAGCGGCTGATCCGTCGCGTCTGTAACGGCTGCAAAGAAGAAGTTCATTTTCCGCCCGAAGGCCTGGTCGAGATCGGTTTTTCGCCGGAAGAATCGAAGACACTGAAGATGTATCGCGGCACCGGATGCGACACATGTCTGAACACCGGTTATAAGGGCCGGGTAGGACTTTACGAAGTGATGGAAATTACCGACGAGCTCCGTGAGCTCATCATTATCGGCGCGAGCGCGATCGAATTGCGAAGGAAGGCGATCGAGCTTGGAATGATAACCCTACGCGAGTCAGGGCTGTGCAAATTGAGGGAAGGAATTACAACCGTCGAAGAGGTTGTCAAGGAAACGGTTCTCTAGTTCTGGAGGAAATATGGTATTTAGGGCAATTGCATTGACGTTAGCTTTGTTGATCGGTATCGGCACGATCATTCCCCTTGGAACGGATTATGCGGAAGCGGGTCCGCGAAAGGCGAAGACCTACAAGAAGCATAAAAAATACAAGAAGTATTCGAAGCGATGGTGGCGTCAGTATCGAGCCAGGATGAAGCGCAAACGGGCTTTGCAAGCTCGGCGACGAGCGCTGCGTCTTCGACAACTGCGTCTCGCGAGAAGGAATCGCAACGGCAAACGCGTGGTCAAACCAGTCGCCGCTGCCAAGCAGAAACCGGTTGAGGAATCCGCTGTCGCGATGCTTCCGTCGGGTCATGCCGCACCGGCAGGCTGGAGACGCGGACAGTCGACGAGTGGCGAGGTCAACTTCAGTGTTGATAACGGCAACGGCTCGGCATCGATCTCAGTTGTCGGACCGGCAACCGGCGAGACCGTCGATACCGGTCGCAACAGGACCGTCGGAGGAGTTCCGACCACGGCGCTTCGCCGCGAAGTAATTAACCGGATGGTTCGCGAAAATGGCTGGGTCGTCAACGACTACCAAAAGATGGTCGGCAGCAGATCGGTATACGTAGTTGTCGCACAGTCGCAAAGTGGCGGCCGTGTTCATTCGCGAATGTTCTATTTCACCGAGGCCGACGGACGCATCTACAGTGTCGCGACAAACTCGGGTACCGATGCCGCTGAGCGTATTGCGGAAGAGTCGGAAAAGGTGATCTTCTCTCTCGCCGGTCCGCGACCTGTTCAGCAGGCTGCAATCCGCGAGTAGCTGATTCATCGTTGTTCGTTGATCGCTGTTCGTCGGCCTGGACCACTCAACTGCCGCGAACAACGATCAACGATCAACGAACCACGAACCACGTACCACGAACCAAATATATGAGTTTCGATCCAAACGCCACCGCGGAATCGCAGATAACGCTTCCCGAGCTTCTAAAGAAAATGACGGATGCCGGCGGTTCCGACCTCCATCTTACGACCAACTCGGCGCCGCAGGTCCGTGTTCACGGACATCTTTCGCCGCTGCCGGGTTTTGCGCCGATGACGCCGGCCGATACGAAACGCCTCGCGTACTCGGTGCTGACCGACGCGCAAAAGCACCGGTTCGAAGAAAACCTCGAACTCGACTTCTCGTTCGGCTTGAAAGGGATGTCGCGTTTTCGCGCCAACCTCTTTAATCAAAAGGGCGCGGTCGGCTGCGTATTCCGCTCGATACCTTACGAGATCAAAACCTTCGACGCACTCGGCCTTCCGCAGGTCGTTGCGGATCTTTGCAAAAAACCGCGTGGTCTCGTCCTCGTGACGGGTCCGACCGGTTCGGGTAAATCGACGACGCTCGCATCGATGGTGGACAAGATCAACATCGAGCGGCACGATCACATTTTGACGATCGAGGATCCGATCGAATTTCTGCACAACCATAAGAACTGCGTCGTTAACCAGCGCGAGGTCGCGGCCGACACCCACTCATTCGGTGCGGCGCTTCGGACGGCACTTCGCCAGGATCCTGACATCGTGCTCGTCGGCGAAATGCGTGACCTCGAAACGATCGAGATGGCTCTCCGGATCGCCGAGACCGGCCATTTGACGTTCGCGACACTTCACACGAACTCAGCCTACTCGACGATCAACCGTATCATCGACGTCTTCCCATCCGCACAACAGTCGCAGATCCGCACCCAACTCTCGCTGGTACTCGAAGGGATCTTGTGCCAAGCCTTGGTGCCCAAGGCCTCGGGTGATGGACGTGTGATGGCGCTCGAGATACTCATGCCGAACGCGGCTATCCGAAATCTGATCCGTGAAGACAAGATCCACCAGATCTATTCAATGATGCAGACCGGACAGGACAAATTCGGAATGCAGACATTTAACCAGGCGCTCGCGACGCTGGTGCATAAGCGGCAGATCACAATTGATGTCGCCATGCAGCGGACGTCGAACGCCGATGAACTGAAAGAATTGATCGAACGCGGGTCGGGTCTAAACCAAAGTTATACGGGAACGGGAAAACCTGTCGTCCAACCGCAAAACCATACCAGCCCGTACGCCCAGGGGCGAACCATCGGTCAGCGACCGCCGGTACGCTGATAACAAACTTCGAGAGGAGCTAGAGAAAAGAGATGCCTACATACGCTTTTAAGGGAAGAAACCGACTCAATGAAATGGTCGCCGGTGAGCGCGATGCCACCAGCCCCGACGAGCTGCGCGCGCTGCTACGCCGTGAGCAGATCGTGATGACGCAAGCCTCGGAAAAGGGCCGCGTTGTTTCGATCCCCAAACTCGGCCGTCGAAAAAAGGTCGGTGCAAAGGAGCTTGCGGTTTTTACACGTCAGTTCTCGGTTATGATCGACGCCGGTTTACCGCTTGTCCAGTGTCTCGACATTCTCGCCGAGCAGCAGCAGAACGCGTTCTTCAAAGACGTCCTTCGGCAAGTTCGGCAGAACGTTGAAGAAGGCGCTACGCTCTTCGCCGCTCTCGAAAAGCACCCGAAGGTGTTCGACTCGCTTTACACGCACATGGTCGAAGCCGGTGAAACCGGCGGTGTGCTCGACCTGATCCTGCAGCGACTGGCGACCCTCATCGAGAAGGTAGTCAAACTGAAACGAAGCATCGTGTCGGCATCGATCTATCCCGCGGCGGTGGTGTTCGTGGCGATCGCGGCAATTGCAGTGATCATGGTCGTCGTCATTCCGCAGTTCGAGCAGATCTTCATCGGCTTGTTAGGTGCGGGCGAGCTCCTACCGCTTCCGACCCGGATCGTCATGGGAATAAGTAACTTCCTTGCCGGATGGGGCGGTCTCGGTTTGCTGGCCGGCATCATCGGCACGACGATCGCGACCCGGTTTTATTACAAGACTAAAAATGGTCGTTGGCAGATCGACAAACTCTTACTGAAGCTTCCGATCTTCGGTTCGATCCTGCGCAAGATCGCGGTCGCGCGGTTCTCGCGAATTCTGTCGACTTTGCTTTCATCCGGTGTTCCGATCCTGCAATCTCTGGATATCACGGCCAAGACCGCGGGTAATGTCGTCATTGAGGATGCCATCCTGAAGGTTCGTGCCGGTGTCGAACGCGGTGAAAACTTCGTCGATCCGCTAAAAGCCACGGGCGTGTTTCCGCACATGGTCGGACAGATGATCGGCGTCGGTGAACAGACCGGTGCGCTCGACGCGATGCTCGGCAAGATCGCGGACTTTTACGAAGAAGAAGTCGACACGGCGATCGCCGATCTCCTTGCTTTGATCGAGCCCGCACTGATCGCCTTCCTCGGCGTCACGATCGGTTCGATCGTTATATCGATGTACTTGCCATTGTTCACGCTCATCGGAAAACTGGCGAGCGGCAGCAAGTAACTTCAACTTAATTCTTTGGAAAAGGGCGGCTCAAACGGGCCGCCTTTTTGCGTTGGTATTTCGTATTGTGTGAAAATGTAGTTCCTTTCCCGCCTGCGAGTCGGGCCAACGATATCACTACATGAGAGGACTTAGGATTTTTACAGTCTCTTTGTCCGCACTGTTTCTGATGTCGGCCTCGGACGCAGCGGTAACGTCATGATCGACGGCACCGACAACCACGATGACGTCGTCGATGGACCGCTGGTTTCACCGCCGATGAGGCGGACGAAACCGACACACGAAAACACGGTCTACTACACTTCTGCTTTCTTCGCGAACTCTGAGAGCTTTGCGTGAGGCAAAGACATTGTTCACGCAGAGCTCGCAAAGGACGCAGAGACCGACGGGCCGGACCTATAGTCAAGCGTATGAGTGAGACGACTTCAACTGGACTGAAAAGGCAGTTCGGCTTGCCTACCGCCGTCGCGATGATCATCGGGCAGGTGATCGCGGTCGGGATATTTCTTACACCGGCCGGGATGGCGAAGTCACTGCCGTCCCCGTTCTGGCTTCTCGTAATATGGCTCGGGACGGGTGTGATGACGCTCTGCGGTGCGCTGTGTTACGGCGAGCTCGCCTCGCGCTATCCCGAAGCCGGAGGCAGTTATGTCTATCTCCGGGAAGCCTACGGACGTCCAACTGCTTTTCTATACGGATGGATGAATCTGTTGGTTCTGGATCCGGGCCTGACCGCGATTCTCGCCGTCGGCCTTTCCGAGTACGCGGGCTATCTGGTTCCGCTTTCGGATGGCGGTAAGCAGGCGCTGGCGATCGGCGCCGTCCTCATCCTCGGGACGTTGAACATACTTGGGGCGCAGATCGGCGACGTCTTTCTCAAAGCTCTCACTGTCCTGAAGGTTTCAACCCTTCTTTTCATAATCGCATTTGGGTTTCTCGGCGGCTTTGGCAATTGGACAAACTTCACGCCGTTTTTCGTAATGCCGGACGATCCGTTCCCCGCCTTCGCCGGCGGAATCGTCAGCGCGTTTTTCGCTTTTGCCGGATGGTGGGAAGTTTCAAGGATCGCAGGCGAGGTCGACAATGCCGAGCGGAACATCCCACGAGCATTGACGATCGGCGTTCTCGTAATCACGGTCGTTTACGTCCTGACCAGCGCCGTGTTCTTTTATATCGTTCATCCGAGCCAGGTCATTAATGATCGAGCGTTTGCGGCGCAGGCGGGCGAGGTAATGTTCGGTCCAATGGGCGGTCGCGTTTTCGCGGCGATCGTTGTCGTCTCGGTCGCCGGATCGATCGTCGCGTATCTGATGGCGTCGCCGCGAGTTTATTTTGCGATGGCGCGTGACGGGATGTTTTTCAAAGCGTTCGCCAGACTTCACCCGCGATTCGGGACGCCGCATCTTGCGACTCTTCTTCAGATGACATTGGCCATCATCCTGATACTATCCGGATCGTTTAATCAGATACTCGCGTATTTTTTCTTCATCGTAGTTTTGTTTATCGCGATGACCGTGGCCGGGGTCTTTCGGCTTCACCGCCGCGAGCATGACGGTTACAAAACGTGGGGTTATCCGGTCCCGCCCCTGTTCTTTCTTCTCGTAACGGCAGTTGTGCTAATGTTGATTGCGGCCAACAACCCTTTACAAACGGCACTCGGCGTAGCAGTTGTCTTGCTCGGGCTGCCTGTCTATTACCTGGTATTTGCACGACACGAATTAACGCATGGCGTGGATTAAGACGATTGGATTCGGCGAGGCCGACGAAAAGTTACAGAAGCAGTTGATGGATCTGCGCGCACTCTACCCGCGCGAATATGAAACCTCTACCGCGGAGCAGACCGGCACCGACGAATCGATAATCGAATCGCACACGTTGATCCCGGATGCGATGTACCACGCGTTTGCCGCGTACGCTGCGATGATGTCGCCCGACCTGCCGCTTGAGCGCAGGCAGCACGAGATGATCGCAACGATGGTCTCGGCGGCGAACGATTGTTTTTACTGAGTGGAGTCTCACGCAGAGTTTCTGCGTCGCGTAACTTTGGATGGCGATCTGGTCCGGCAGCTTCGGGAAGATCACAAGACCGCCCCGATATCGGACGCTGAGCGGGTGATGTGCGACTACGTCGTTCAATTGACGAAAGACGCAACAAAGATCTTGCCCGACGATCATCGACGCCTGCGGGACGCAGGTTTTAACGACACCGCGATCCTGCAGATAACGTTGATCGCGTCGTGGTTCAACTACATCAATCGCGTCGCCGACGCTCTCGGCGTTGGCCGCGATGTAGAACGGCAACAATGAAACCGATCCTGGGTGCAGACCGATTCGTGAATTTTGCTTTTAGTCTTGTTCTCGCCTGCAGCCTTTTTGCATGCCAAAGCGGTTCTGACGGCGACGCGACGCGTCTCACGGCAGATAAGCCGGCGACCGCGGAGTTAAATCGAGTCAATACGCTTCTCGCATCGAATCGGCCGGTGACTCGGGTGGACATCGACTCGTTAAACAGCCTTCGTGAAAGATATCCCGCCTCGGCCGTCGTCCGGCAATTGCTGCAAGGGGCTTTGATCAAGCGTGGTGATTGGGCCGCGGCGGAAAAGGTGATCGGGGAGATTCCCGATAATGAAAGAACAAATTCTGAGCGGCTTAATCTTGCGAAGATCTATTTCAAACAGGGAAAGTTTTCCGAAGCGACCGATCTGTTAAAGAGAATGTCGCCAGATGCGGCGGAATTTGGCCTCGAGATCCCGACGCTGCTTGGGCAATCTCAGTTCTACGCCGGCAACCTCGACGAAGCTGTCGCAGCTCTCGAACCGATCCGAGACACGCTTGTCCTGCAGAAGCGCGCGGACAACCTGGCGCTTCTTGGAACGATCTACCTGCGGCAGGGCGATCATCGAAAGGCGATCGAGATCCTCGAAAAAGCAGTTGAAGTTTCCCCGGATAACATTTCGTCAAACAATGCGCTTAGCCGGGCGTACGCCGCAACAGGCGATGAGACGCGTGCCCAAAGTGTCCGCGAAAGGCTTCAGGCGATAAATGAACGTGTTGCCGTAGCGGAAAAGAAAAGTGCGCGGCGGGTCGCACTGTTCTATCAGCTTGAAGACGCGTATGCTGCGAAGGACTTTGAAAAAGTGATCGCGCTGGTAGGTCAGATCCAACCCGACGCCGATGACGCAGTCAAGCCGACGCTCTATCAATATCTCGCCGCCGCGTACCAGGCCCAGGGTAAAGAAACCGAGGCGAAAAACGCACGTGCCGAGGCGGCGAAACTTACACCGAAATGAGAGCAGCGATTATTTTGACAGCACTGGCGTTTCTTTTGCCGGCGTGCTCGACGCAGCCGGCAACATCGAACGACGCCTCGCCGACGAAAGCGGAAACGAAGATCCGCTTTTCTGACGCGACCACGGCCAGCGGCGTACGCTTTCAGCATGTACCGACGCGTACCGTGGATAAGTGGATGCCCGAGACGATGGGAAGTGGTGTCGTTACCGCCGATTTCAATCGCGACGGCGCCCCGGACCTGGTACTGATAAATTCCGGCGCGGTATGGAGCAAAGAGCGTCAGGCGGATGCGCGCAACCGTCTGTTCCTAAACGACGGCCGTGGAAAATTCACGGACAGCACCGACGACTGGAAACTACCGAGCCTTGGCTACGGAATGGGCGCGGCGGCGGGCGACTTCGATAATGATGGATGGCTCGATCTGTTTCTAACGTCGTTCGACGGCAACAACAGGTTGCTTAGAAACACCGGCGGCAGCTTTGAAGACGTGACCGAAGCGTCCGGCATTAGCTCTGATGGAATGTGGGCGACCAGCGCCGGGTTTGCCGACTTTGACGGCGACAATGACCTTGACCTCTTCATCGTTCGTTACGTCGTGTACGATCGGAACGCGCCAAAATCATATCGAAATCGTCTTGCCGTCTATTCGACGCCCGTCGCTTTTGACGCCACGCCCGATCAACTCTGGCGCAACGACGGCAATGGCAAATTTAAAGACGTGACTACCCAGGCCGGCTTGACCGATAAAAACGGAAAAGGCCTGGCTCTTGCTCTCGGCGACATAGATACGGACGGTGATATTGACGCGTACGTCGCTAACGACACCACGCCGAACTCACTCTGGTTGAATGACGGAAAAGGAAAATTCAAGGACATCGCGGTACTTGCGGGTGTGGCCTACAGCGAAGTCGGAAAGGAAGAGGGCAGTATGGGCGTCGATCTATCCGACACGGACGACAACGGTTTTCTGGATATCGTGGTGACGAACTTTCAGGACGAGAATGCGAGCATCTATAGCCAGACGCAGCCGCTTCTGTTTTCCGAAATATCGGATGCGGTCGGTATCGGACAATCGTCACGGGCCCGCCTAAAATTCGGTGTAGATTTTTTTGACGCGGACAACGATGGCGATGAAGATCTGCTTATCGCAAACGGGCATATCGAGGACAACATCGCCGAGAACTCCGAGACGGTTACCTTTCCCCAGCAGAATTCTTTGTTCGAGAATATCGGCGCGGGTAAATTCTCAGACATCAGTAATTCGTCCGGCGACGCTCTTTTGGACAAGCAAGTTTCTCGCGGGTTGGCGACAGCCGACTTTGACGGTGACGGCGATCTCGATTTTGTGATCTCGAATAATGGCGGGACAGCGCAAGTCGGTTTCAACGAGACAGCCGACAAAGGAAATTTCGCAGTGCTGTGGCTCGAGGGCGAGCGGAACAAGAGTGCGATCGGCACACGGGTCGTTGCGAAGATCGGCGGGCGCAACATCCAGCGACAAGTAATGGGTTCACAGAGTTATCTTTCGATGAGTGATCTTCGAGTGCATTTCGGCCTAGGTCCCGTGGCGCAGATCGACGAGCTCACCATCTTTTGGCCGGGCGGAAACAAGCAGGTCGTCGCAAGTGTGGGTGCCGGCAAGTTTTATTTCATTCGGGAAAACGAACTGCCGGTTGAGTTCGTGCCGGGGAAAGCAGTGAATGGTGAATAGTAAATAGTGAATAGTGAATAGTGAATGGTAACGACACGGGTCGGAACCGGGAGCGGTAGCGACCGGGTTTCCCCGCGATTGAGGAGAGCCCAAATGGCGATACGTGAAACTAGACAAAGCTCCCCTCCTAAACAAAGAGGGGAGCCTTTAAGAACATGCGACGAATCTTCATCTTAATTACATCAATCCTGCTCGCAGGCTGCGGCACGACCGGTCCGAAAACGGAAACTACCGCGACCGCCGACGCCGTTCGCGCGTTTTACGTCGGTCTCGCCGCACTTCAGATCGGCGACGACGTCCGCGCGAAAGACGAGCTGAAGAAAGCAACGGAGCTCGCACCGAATGAGCCGGCTGTCTGGGCGAATCTCGGAATTCTGCAGATCCGACAGAAAGATTTCGACGGCGCGGCACAAAGCCTAGAGCGGGCCCGCGGCCTTGCCGACAAGAATCCGAAGATCTACGAGACGATCGCGCTGCTCGAAAAACAGCTCGGTAACTTTGACGCGTCGCAGACGAATCTGCAAAGGGCGATCGACCTCGACGCGGACAACATCAAGGCGATCTACGCGCTCGCTAAGGAGAAAGAAAGGCAGGCGGACGACGCCGCGGCGAGGAAATTGTACGAGCAGGTCCTCGCCATCAAGCCCGACAATCTGGAAGTGCTGCTCGAGGCCATCCGGCTCGCGGCCAAACAGAACGATGCGGAAGCTGTGAAGGGTTTTCTCGCGGCGCTCGCGTCGCACGCGGAGAAATGGGATGGCGAGATACGGACACAGTTCGCGGAGCTCAACGCCGCTGTTGGGTCGGGCGACATGCGCGCGACACTCACACAGATCTCATATTTTAGAAATGTTCTCCTACGCGATCCGCGATTTAGAGACAGTATCGACGAGGTCAAGTATTCGGACACGACGCTTGGCGAGCCGTTTACAAAACCGCTCGCGCTCCAGGTGCCGAGCGCCCCGCCCGCTCCGGCGGATACGGGACTACAGTTCAAGGCCGAATCAGCATCTCCGAATAAGAGGGCGAGCAAAGTCGTCTATCTCAATGGTGATGACAAGCCGGTTGTCGCATTAGGCGGCACCACGGATGTCAAAATCGATGACAAGAGTCTCTTGTTCTCTGTCATGAATGCTTCGGGAATCGCGGTTCTCGATTATGACTACGATTTCAGAAACGATGTCGCGCTCGCCGGCCCCGACGGATTGCGACTCTACAGGAATACCCGGACGGGCTTCGAGGATGTTACTCAGCAAACCAAGTTGCCAGATGAGGTGACCAAGCGAGGCCACAATGGTGTCTGGGTCCTGGATCTTGAGTCCGACGGTGATTTAGATCTCATTGCGGGAAGCTCCGAGCCGGTCGTCCTGCAAAACAATTCGGACGGAACGTTTCAACGGCAAACTGCCTTTGAGAAGATCAAAGGCTTGATGCATTTTCAAGCCGCCGATCTTGACGAAGATGGTGATTCCGATGCGGTGCTGCTGGATCGTGACGGCAAGCTTCACTTTTTCTCGAATGAGCGCGGTGGGATATATGTGCAAAAGCCTCTGGTGGCGGATCTCGGAGAAGTGCGAGCGTTCACGATCGGCGATGTCGGGAGTGATGGCAAGCTGGATGTGGTTGTTGTGGATGGCCGTGTCGTCCAGTTGTCGTACGACTCGTTGACCGCCGGCTGGCAATCCAGGGTGATAATTCCGCAGCACGCACACGACGGTTTTCACACCGTGCTGTTCGACGATCTCGATAACAACGGTGCCGCAGATATCGTGCTTTCCGGAGGTGGGGCGGGAACGCGATTCTGGCTCGCGGACGCCGATACGTTTTCCGAAGCCGGACGAGTCGATGAAGTCGTTACATCGGTCGCCGACATGAACGATGACGGACGACTGGATCTTGTTGGGTATTTCGGCGATGTCCTCTTGAACCGCGGCACCAAGAACTACAAGTGGCAAACGGTCCGCCCGCGGGCGGCGAAAGCGACCGGAGATCAGCGTGTAAATTCGTTCGGCATCGGCGGTGAACTGGAACTGCGTTCGGGCTCACTCCTGCAAAAGCGTCTGATCACGGAACCGGTAGTGCATTTCGGGCTTGGTGAAAACCCCGCCGCCGATGTCCTTCGTGTTGTCTGGCAGAACGGATTTGTCCAAGCCGAATTCGATATGAAACCGAATCAAACTATCGCGGCCGAGCAGCGTTTGAAAGGATCCTGCCCGCATCTTTTCGCCTACGACGGCGAGAAGTTCAAGCTGGTAAAAGACGCGCCGCCATGGAGCCCGGCGCTTGGGTTGAAGATCAACGCTCAGGACGTATTCGGCGTTCTCGAAACCGAGGAGTGGTTTAAGATCCCGGGCGACGCATTGAAACCGACAAAGGAAAATTACTACGAGCTTCGGATCACGGGCGAATACTGGGAAAGTTTCTACCTCGACCGATACTCGCTGCTTGTCCTCGATCATCCCGAAAACACCGAGGTGTTCACCGATGAGCGTTTCTCCATTCCGCCGCCGCCGCTGGAAGTTTTTACAACAGGCGTGACGCGCGAATTTGCATCCGCGAAGGATGACAAGGGGAAAGATGTCTCGCCTGTCGTTGCGAAACTTGATGAAAAATATCTTGATGGTTTCGAGCGCGGTACGTTTCAGGGCGTAGCAGCCGATCACTTCGTCGAACTCGATCTGCCCCCCGATGCGCCGGCTGACAAAAAGCTCGCGATAGTCGCCGATGGCTGGGTGCACCCGACTGATGCGTCGATCAATGTACAGCTAGGGCAGAGCAGCAGGGAAAAACCGAGAAGCCTGAGCCTTGAGATACGCGATGAGAAAGGTGAATGGAAGGTCGCGAAAGAGAATCTCGGGTTTCCGGCCGGGAAGATGAAGACGATGTTGATCGAACTCCCGGTCGGCGCGCGCTCCGCTCGTCTGCGGACTAACATGGAGATCTTTTGGGATAAGCTCGCGTGGGGCATTTACGAAACGGGCGTTCGGAATCAGACGACCAGATTGGAACCAAACGTGTCGGAGCTTCGTTATCGCGGGTTTTCGGTGATCGAAAAGGCTGATGATTCATCGCCGGAGAAACCGGACTACGATCGGCTCCTGACGACCGGACAGCGCTGGCGTGACATGGAAGGTTATTTCACTCGGTATGGTGACGTGCTTGAGCTTTTGACTCGCAGCGACGATCGATTTGTTTTGATGAACGCCGGCGACGAGCTTGTCTTGAAATTTCCGGCGCTGCCTCCACCGCCGGCCGGCTACAAGCGCGATTTTGTTTTGATAGGCGACGGATGGATCAAGGATGGCGATCTGAACTCTGTATTTTCGAAAACGCTGATCCCGCTGCCGACGCATGCAT
>JBKKAS010000413.1:0-29476 GCA_046714595.1 Pyrinomonadaceae bacterium
GCCGAGAGCGCGGCAATCAGCGCCGCCGGCATCTCGGTGATCAACCCGACTGTTTTTAGCACTGCGAACGGGAACATCGTCACGACGCTGCCGAGCGGAAATAGCGAATAGTACAAGCCCTCGAACGGCACAAATTCGTTCAACCACGTCGGCTGCTTTTCGCTGAACGCGACGCTGCCGCCTAAAATATTCGCGGCGACGCGGAAGGTGTAGTCGTAATAGCTTTGCGGATTGGGATTGGAGAAGTAATAGCCGATCGCCGTCAGCACGGCGAGCGCGGCGTAAAGCCTGGTTGACTGTTTCGGAGATTCGGGCGAAACCTTTTCGTTCTTCGACATTACGAAACAGTCTCAGGTTTTAGCGAAGTAAGACAGCTGTAACGCATTGCTTTCGCGTGATTCGTGTTGTTCGTGGTTTCACTCTTAAAACCGAACCACGAAACACATGAAACACACGAATACACCGTTAGAAAAAAATTCCGCAGGTCACACCCCGTACATTTTCAGTTTGAATTCGTCGTTCGATGTGTAGACCTCGGCCCGTCGTCCCGAAAACGCCTCCGAGTCGCGCAAGACCATCGGCAGGCCGCCGCGCGGCACGCTTGCGCCATACTCGCGGCGATTGAAGACTGCCGCGATCTGCGGATTAAGCCTTTGAGTGATGCCGAAGCGGATCGCTCGCGAGGCCGGCGGGACAAAACCGTTCGTGCGCCTGGCGTTGATGAATTCGATCGAGTTGTCGTAGATAAGTATCCGCGTCGGAATATCGCGAAGTACCAGGTCACGGTGGACGAGCATGTTCGCGATGGCCTCGCGAACCGCATACTGATGATAGTTCGCACGCGGCCTAACGATAGTGTTTTCCACTGGCGCCGACTTTTTTGGTTTGAGCTTTTGCAGGTCGCAGTAGCGTTGAATAAATCGCAAGATCGATTCGGACTGGGTAAGCAGATTACCGTGGATCTCGGCTTTCTCGATAAGCTGAGCGTTGCCGTTGTCGCCGGAAAACTTGGCGACCGTTACCGCCGCCCGCGGAAACAGCTCATGTATGCGTTCGTTTTTCCCAAACAACACGAGCGCCGCGACCGTCGGAAAAAACTCATCCGGTCCGCCGACGGCAAGCAGCAGATCTTTTTTGAGAAATGCCGCGGTCTGATAGAGATTCGACGTCGGATTCACATCTTCGAAGGCGCTTGCGAACGTCCATAACAATCCGTCGTCGAAATCGCTTTCTTCGGCGTTGAACAGCGGCACATTCTCGTACCCGAGTGGCCGCAGCTCGTCGAGCCACATCGAAAGCTGCTCACGCGACACCTCACGTTTCTCCGCGCCGAACCGCATGTAAAATCGTCCATCGCGCGTGCGATATGGCTTTCGTTTTCCTTCGATGTCGAGCGCGACGATACGCTTACCGCTATCGAAGGCGATGTTGTCGATGATCGGAATGAGCGGCGGCACGATCTCTTCGCGGCAGATCCGGCGAAGCTCTGACTGCACAAGCTCGGGCTCGCTGACGCCTTCAATGCGCAGCTGATCGTTCACACCGAATACGATCGTCCCGCCGCTGGTATTGGCGAGCGCGACAATTCCCTGCGCAATGCGTTCCGGATTCGAGAGCTTAACTTTTAGTTCGAGATAGGTATCTTCGCCGCCGCGGATCAGGCGCAAGAGTTCGGTGCGAGTGGTGAGCTGAGCGGGCTGATTGAGAATGTATTCCTGATGCGTACGATCGGCTTGGGTGTCAAATCGCTGGCTATGTCGGAACTTTCTTCGTGGCATGGCTTCAGGCGTGAAATTTTTGTCAAGACGGATCACCCCGGCGTCCGCCCGAATGTTTTCAAACAAGGAAAACACTACTGGATTTGATCTTGCGACCTGGATATATTGAAACATCGAAATCCGGAAATGTAAACAGGCTGTTGAAGGTGCGCCGCGGGCGATTGCGCGAGGCTCGACATTGACAGATCAACTCATTTTCTCTTACATAATAGATTTCGTAAGGTGCCTTTGGATGTAACACCCTTACTCACCTGGCGGGCGTCTGCATAGATTCATGGACACCGAGACAATCACAGCTTATGTCAGCGTAGGTTCCAATCTGGGCGATCGGGCGGGTAATCTTCTGCTCGCGGTTCGCGGGTTGATGGAAGCGAGCCTCGAGGTCACAAAGCTGTCGGGCATCTACGAAACCGAGCCGGTCGAGATCGAAAGCGATACGAACTTTCTAAACATGGTCGCCGAGCTGCGGGCCGAAAGCATCACGCCATCACAAATGATGGCCAGGATGCTGCGGATCGAATACCTCCTAGGCCGTAAAGACAAGTCGCTGAAAAAGCCGCGAACCATCGACCTAGACCTGCTTTTTTACAATCACGAACAAACCGAGTCTGAGTTTCTGACGCTTCCTCATCCCCGCCTGCACCTTCGAAATTTCGTCCTCGTTCCCATGTGCGAAATCGCCCCGAGCTTCGTTCATCCGATACTTCAGAAAGACATCAAGCGGTTGCTGTCCGAATCGGCCGATGGTTCTGCCGTGACGCGTTGGAATCCCCTAGGTGGAAACGGATTGAAATTATCCTGAAGTTCTCTATAATCAAACCGTATTTCCTAGCCCGCTTCTATGAAAGCTCGACTTAGCAAATCCGTTGTTAATGTTTTTGTCTCGATCGTCTCAGTCGGAGCCGTCTTGGCCCAGACTGAGCGCGTCGTTTATGTAACGGTCGAAGGCAGCAAGAAAGGGTTTGTTCAGGGACTGCCGGTAGAGAGCTTTCGGCTGGCAGACGATGGTCAGGCTACCACCATAACGGGTTTCTCGTCATCACCCGAACCGGTTAGCATCGGCTTCGTGTTTGACGTGTCCGGATCAATGCTGCAACTGGGCGAAAGGGACCTAAGTGACGCGGCAGCCAGTATCTATACTCTTGTTAAGTCGAATGAGCAGAAGGGAGAGTATTTCCTCACGGGTTTGAACCGCGGTTCACATCGTCTAACCGATTGGACGACCGACGCGGAGAGAATCGGAGACGGTCTTAAGCGGCTTCCATCCGTTCAGTCACGCCGTAACAACAATACTACTTCGCTCCATCTCGGGTTCCTCGAAGCTTTGGCAAAGGTCGGAGAAGGCAGGTTTAGAAAGAAAGCATTGATCCTCTTTTCAGATGGCCGGGACAGTAGTGACGATTCGAGGTTGGGCGAGGTCGTTCGGATGGTGCAGAAGAGCGACGTTCTCATTTACGTTATAACTATCTCTGAGCCTGCTCCTCTCTTATACACTATAGGCCCGCATCAGAGCACGGAGTTTGTTGATATCACAACGAGTCACTCCGGCGGCAGGCTCTTCTCGGCGCCTTCCACCCTTCCGGAAAATCGCGCGAGAGTTTTTGTAAGGAACGCAAACACTCGAATCAGGAGCTCGTTCGAAAGCGTCTTTCGCGACCTGGCCTCTCAGTACGCCTTAAGATTCACGGCCCCGACGCCGGCAAAGGCCGACGGCGTCCGTGCCGTAAATGTTAAGGTGTCTATACCAACCCACGTGAAGAAAGATGTGGGCAGTATTTCAGTCCGCTTTAGGAAGAAGTACCGAGTATAGAAATAAGCTATGGCCTATCTAAAACCCGATAAACCGGAAAAGGTTTACGTACCAGCACTTCGCGCCGCTAAGGATAAGGGCGAGAAGCTGGTTTGCCTGACCGCGTACGACTACCCAACCGCACGGATCGTCGATGAAGCCGGCGTCGATATGATACTCGTCGGCGACAGCATGGGTAACGTCATTCACGGCTACGGGAATACGATCCCGGTCACGCTCGACGAGATCTGCTCGGCGACAAAAGCCGTAAAGCGGGGGTCGAGCCGCGCGCTTGTTATCGCCGACATGCCCTACGGCAGTTTTCATACGGGCGACAACAAGGCGGTCCGTAACGCGCTGAAGTTGATGAAGGATGGCGGTGCCGAGGCGGTCAAGCTCGAAGGCGGCCGCAATCGAGTTAGGTTGGTAAAGCGTCTGGTCGATGAAGAGATACCGGTGATGGCACATGTCGGTCTTACACCGCAGTCGGTTCATAAAATGGGCGGCTATCGTGTCCAGGCAAAAACCGCAGACGCCGCAAAGATCCTGATCGAAGACGCTCACTTGCTCGAAGAGGCGGGTGCGTTCTCAATTGTTCTCGAACTTGTTCCGCGCGAGGTCGCCGAGATCGTAACGGAAGAGTTATTGATCTCGACGGTGGGCATCGGCGCCGGCAGCTCGTGCGACGTCCAGGTGCTTGTCCTGCACGATCTGATCGGCTTTACATTCGGCCGCCAACCGCGTTTCGTCCGCCAGTACGCCGACGTCAGTAAAGTTATTACCGACGCGATCACGAGATGGACCGACGATGTAAAATCGGGTAACTATCCAAGCGAAGCCGAGTCGTATGGCTTGCCAAAAGACGTAAAACTTGTAGAGCCGCGATCGGCAAAATCGTCCCGCTGATCTTATGGAGATCATCAACCGACGGCAGCGAATGGCCTCGATCTCGCGCAAGCTGAGACGCGAAAACAAGACCGTCGCCCTCGTTCCGACAATGGGCGCCCTTCACGCCGGCCATCTCGCGCTGGTAAAAGAAGCAAAGGCATCGTCGGACATCGTCATCGTCTCGATATTCGTCAACCCCGCGCAATTCAACGATAAGGGCGATCTCGAGCGATATCCGCGCGACCTGACGGGTGATGCCGCGCTCCTCGCCGAATACGAGGTCGATTACATTTTCGCCCCCGAAGAAACGGAACTATATCCCGAGGGATTTTCGACGTACGTTTATGTCGAAGGTATTTCGGAGGGACTTGAAGGAGCTTCTCGTCCGGGGCACTTTCGCGGAGTCGCGACGATAGTCACGATCCTATTTAATGCTATCCGCCCGGACCTCGCATTCTTTGGTCAGAAAGACGCTCAGCAGGTTGCCGTCATAAGACGGCTTACTGCCGACCTTGGCTTCGAAACCGAGATCATGGTTGTCCCGACGGTCCGCGAAGAATCGGGTTTGGCGATGTCGTCGCGAAACCAGAATATGACGCCCGAACAGCGCGAAAAGGCGGCCGTCGTCTACCGGTCTCTTCGCGAAGCGAAACTCGCTTTCAAGCAGGGCGAACGAAATGCTTCTAAACTCGCTGAAATAGTGCAGGACGGCATTAGCGCCGAGGCGGATGTGGGCATCGATTATATTTCGATCGTCGACGGGCGAACGCTCGAACCGGTCGAAAAGGTTCGCGAAACCGAGACTCTTATTGCTGCAGCAGTGCGATTTGGCAATGTTCGGCTGATCGATAATGTCGTGCTAAACCGGGGACAGTAGTTTGGCATCAACGATGCATCTAAATCCACGGAAATGGGGAGATCCATTTCTCAACTATTATGAGAATGATTAAGAGTTTTATCGCGGTCGTTGGTCTGTTGGTCGTTTCGGCTGTCGCGATCTCGGCCCAGGCCTCGCTTTCGTCGCTGGATGGCGGGCGCGTAGACCTTGAGGCCGAGCGAGGCAAGGTCGTGATCCTTGCGATCGGCGCTAGTTGGCTGCCCCTTTCGGGCAAGCAAGCCGAGTACACCAACATGCTCGCGAAACGATACGCCGGCAAGAACGTCGTCGTCTATTTCGTCGCTACTGATTCGACTGCTACAAAGTCGAAGAACTTCGCGAGCAACGAGGACATTGCAAAGTTTGTTGCCGGCAGCAAGTTGACGGTTCCGGTTCTGCGAGATCCGGACGGCGCGGTAACATTGAAAAAATTCAGTGTGGACCAGCTGCCCTCGTTCGTCATCCTCGATAAGCAAGGTAATGTGTCGGGTACTCCGTTCGGCGGAATCGATCCGAAATTCGACATCACGGTCCCGATCTCAAAGGCGGTCGATAAGCTTTTGTAAGAAGTCAGAAGTCAGAGAAACAACCGAGGGCCATTTAGCTCAGGTTGTTTTTTGGCGCAATGCCGTCAATACGCGCGCATGAGTAGAACGGATCTTACTCTGACTTCTGATTTCTGATTTCTGACTTCTTATTTCTCACTTCTCACGAGCATCTCATATACCAGACTTATTGGCAGCCCAACCACGTTCCAGTAATCGCCCTCGATCCGCTCGATGAACAACGCTGCCTGTGCCTGGACGGCGTAACCCCCGGCTTTATCGAGGGGATCCCCTTTCTCGACGAGGAAATCGATCTCCGCTGCGGTCATCGGTGCGAACTTCACGGCTGTCCGCTGCATACCCGTCTCTACTCGTCCATTCTTCGTCAATGCTACTCCGGTAAGCACATCGTGCCAGTTACCCGAAAGCATTTCCAGCATGCTCCGCGCGTGGGCAATGTCGCTCGGCTTACCAATTATCTGTTCGTCGATAACGACCGTCGTGTCGGCAGCCAGGACGATCTCGTTCGGATCATGACGATCGGCGATCACGCCCGCTTTTTCCAGCGCAAGGCGCACGACGTAGGCTTCGGGTGTTTCACCCTCACGCTCGCTCTCGTCGATATCGGGGACGTCTTTCGTGAACTCCCAACCGACCGAGTTCATTATCTCGGAGCGCCTGGGGCTGCCCGACGCGAGGATCAGTTTCGGCAGTGTAATCATTGAAAAGTTGTGGTTTAGCAATTAGGTGTCTTCTCGTTTAAGATAATAATTTAATTCGCTAAATCGACCAATGCTCGACCTTTTTCGCACACTGCCCGGCATCTTGAATGACATGGAAAGCACCGAAGTCGTGCGCGAAGCTGTCGTTTTTGCCGCGTGGCGGAGGGTGGTCGGCAATGCATTGGCCGAACACGCCGTCCCGCTCAAGCTGGACGATACGAAACTTTCAGTCGCCGTTTCAAACAACATGTGGAAACGGCATTTGCAGGACCTGTGTGGTCAGATTTTGTTCAAGGTTAATTCGGCGATCGGTGCGCCGCTCGTAACGTTTATCGATCTTCAAATCGATGAACCGGCGGTGCTCCGCGAACGACGGAAGACGGCAGGTGCCGGTGACCGCGAAGATGAATTTCGCCGCGAGGCAGAATCCGAAGTTTCACCTGAGCTGATGGCCGCCGCCGACAACATCGCGGACGCGGAACTTCGCCGACAGTTTTTGCTGGCTGCCGGGAACTGCCTGGTGCGACGGAAGCGGTCGACTTCTGAGTCCCGGCCTTAGGCGGAACTCCAAACTTTTTATGGATGTAAGAAAAGTAGCAACGCTTGCACATCTGGAAATTTCGGATGAGGAAGTCGCGCTTTACACTCCGCAGATGGCGGAGATCGTAAAGTATGTCGAACAGCTTAACGAGCTCGATATCGGCGACATCGAGCCGATGCTCGGCGGTCTCACGGAGGAAGGTGAACGCACGGTAACGTATCGCGACGATGTCGTGAAAGAATCGCTCAGCCAGGAAGCCGCGCTCGACCAGGCGCCGTCGGCGGTGGCGGGACATTTTCAAGTGCCGAAAGTTTTGTGAAGGCAATAAGCAGCAAGCATTTAGCAATTAGACCGATTCGAGGTTTCAGCTTTTGGTCATATCTGGCACCTTATTGCTTATTGCTTATTGCCTATTGCTCGCTAGCTTGCAGTATTCCGAACCTCGAGCAGCCTGAATGCGATCAGGCCCGTGACATGATTCGTGAGTTTTATTCGGTTCATTTTGGAAACGAAATGGGATTTTCGCCCGAAGGCCTGGAGAAAAGAAAGAATTACCTGACGCCGCGATTCTACGAAAGCTTGAAAGCCACATCCCCGGATGTCGACCCGTTTACTCGGACGAACGATTTGCCAAAAGCCTTTCGCGTCGGCGAGTGCCGGGTCAATCAACCAGCGGCTAATGTAACTTTTAACGTCCTGCTGTTTTGGAAAACCGACACTCGTTCCGAACAACGCTCGATAGATGTTACTGCAGCGAAGATCGATGATAAGTGGCTGATAGACGCTGTAGACGACACGTCCGGTTTCTAGTTTGAGAGATGAAAGACAACGATTTGAAAAAAACGGTCTCGTCCGCGTTGGACAACGCCGAGCGGCTGAATCCCGAGCTGAATTCTTTTCTCTCGATCGAGCGCGCTCACGCCGAAGAGCGTCTGTCGCAGATCGAAACCGGCGACGGCGAAATGTCTCTCCGCGGACTTGGCGTCGCGATCAAGGACAACATCTGCACTAAGGGACTGCAAACAACATGCGGCTCGCGGATCCTGCACAATTACCGGGCCCAGTACGATGCGACGGCGATCAAGCGGTTGAACGACGCTGGAGCGATCGTCATCGGGAAGACGAATATGGACGAATTCGCGATGGGCTCATCGAACGAGACCTCTGCGTTCGGCCCGGTAAAGAACCCGTGGGACACGACGCGTGTGCCGGGCGGGAGCTCAGGCGGTTCAGCGGTCGCGGTAGCATCGGGCGTCGTCCGTGCTGCACTCGGTTCGGAAACGGGCGGCTCGGTTCGTCAGCCGGCGTCGCTTTGCGGCATCGTCGGATTCAAACCGACCTACGGCCGCATTTCGCGCTACGGCCTTGTGGCGTTTGCGTCATCGCTGGATAACATCGGGATCTTTGGCCAAACGGTGAATGACGTTTCAGCCGTGCTCGGCGTGATCGCCGGTCGTGACGAGATGGACTCGACGTCCGCCGACGTACCGGTGCCCGATTATTCAGCGACGCTCGACCGGGACATCGCCGGGAAGATCATCGGAGTTCCCCGGGCACTTTTTGGTGAAGGGCTCGATGACGAGATCCGCAGTTCAGTAGAACGGTCGATCGAGAATTTTCGCTCGCTGGGTGCGAAGATCGTGGACGTCGAGTTGCCATACGCCAAGTACGGGATTGCCGTCTATTACATTATCGCGACGGCCGAAGCGTCTTCGAATCTCGCCCGGTACGACGGAGTTCGTTACGGCTTTCGTGCCGAAGAAGCGGCAACGCTGCGCGAGATGTATTCGAAGACGCGCGAAGAGGGCTTTGGCGCCGAGGTTAAACGGCGCATCATGCTCGGCACATACGTTCTTTCGAGCGGCTACTACGACGCTTATTATTCAAAAGCGCAAAAGGTGCGGGCTCTGGTTAAGCGGGATTACCAAAAGGCGTTCGCAACATGCGACGCAATACTAACGCCGACATCGCCGTCGGTCGCATTCAAGATCGGAGAGAAATCGGACGATCCGCTGGCGATGTACCTGAACGATGTTTACACGGTGTCGGCGAATCTCGCGGGCACACCGGCGCTCAGCATTCCTTGCGGTCTTTCAACCGAAGGGTTGCCGATCGGAGTTCAGTTGATCGGTAATTTTTGGTCGGAGGATCAGCTGCTAAATCTTGCAAGTCGATACGAAACTGAATTTCCGCTGGGCGCTAAGCCAGGCGTCTTCGCCGAATGACGAACTAATGAACCTGGTACGTCGATGGCTCGTACTCCGGATTTACAATAACGAAATCCCCACCCGCTAACAGGCTGTGCCAGCGGTCCTGATCCAAAAGCAACGACCCCGCGTCGGCAGTCGCAAGCGGCACCGAAAAAAGAAACCCCTGGCCATAGCGGCAGGACAAGATCCGCAACTGGTGGAACTGGTGAATGCTTTCGATTCCCTCGGCTACCACTTCAAGGTTTAGTGAGTCGGCAAGAGCCAGAACCGCGCGAACGATCTCTCCGTTTTGGCGGCCTTCCTCCATCGAACGAACGAAAACTCTGTCGATCTTCAACGTATCGATCGGAAACTTCTGCAGGTACCCGAGGCTCGAGTAGCCGGTGCCAAAATCGTCGATGCTCAATTGGACGCCGAGTTCCTTGATCTCGCGCAGCATCGCAACCGCGTTTTCACCATTTTCCATGATCGCCGTCTCAGTTATCTCCAACTTCAGACAGTGCGGTTTTATGCCCGTTTTCCGCAGGGTCTCCTTGATCTGATCGACCAACTCAGGATGTCCGAAATGCGAGCCGGAAATATTCACACTGACGAATTGCGGGCCAAATTCACCGAACTCATCTTGCCACGCGACGGTCTGACGGCAGGCCGTGTCCAGTATCGTTATCGTCATCGGAACAATGAGTCCGGTCGATTCACAAACCGGAATAAACCGTTCCGGCGAGATAAGACCCAGCGTCGGATGATTCCACCGCACCAGGGCTTCGAAACCACATAGTCGGAGGTTTTGGAGATCGACGATCGGCTGATAGTAGAGCTCAAATTCTCCGCGCTCGACCGCGTATCGCAGATCGGTTTCCAGTTGGAGAAGCGAAACAGCACGCGTGTGCATTTTGTCATCAAATATCACGAACTCCTGTCCATGGTCTTTGGCGTGATACATCGCGATGTCGGCATCCCGCAAAATTTCCTCCGGCTCTTCATAGTTTAGGTTTCCGAACGCAATGCCAATGCTGACGCTTGTAAACACTTGCTTGGAGTCGAGGATGTAGGGTTGTGCGATCGTATTAGCGACCGATTCGGCAAACTCTGTCGCGCCGCGCTCGTCGGCATCACCGATCAGGATGATCGCAAATTCGTCACCGCTAAACCGGCCGACGATGCTGTTCTTCCTCGCCATTTTCGCCAATCGGCTCGCTACTTGTTTTACAAGCTGGTCTCCGAGCGAATGCCCAAGGCTGTCATTTATCTTTCTGAAGTCATTCAGGTCGAGAAATAATATGGCGAATGAAACGGCGGAATGACTCAGCTTTTGTTCGATCAGCTGGCGGATCGTATCAACGAAGTAATTGCGATTCGGCAGGCCGGTCAACGCGTCGTGATACGCAGCGTGACGAAAACGCTCATGACTCTCTTTGAGTTCCTTGCTACTCAGTTCAAGACGCTCAACATAATGTTCGAGTTCGCGTACGTGGCTCTCGGCCTGTTCCGCACGCTCGCGCTCAGCTTCCTCAGCTTTTGCCGACGTTTTCTGGATATCGTTTATGTATCGCCGGTAGGTAAAGTATCCGGTACCTAAAAATACGCTCACCGCGGCAAACAGAAATATGTTGATCTCCTGTATCGCCTTTGTGGTAAAGCCGGCGAGCACGGCGGAGCTCAGATACATCACCAGCGCATTCAAACAGTATTGCGTCCAGACGCTCATTACCGACTTATCGTTTTTCACTGCGAAGAACAGCGAGACGAGTGCCGAATTTAGCAGGAATAGCGAAAAGGCCATCGTCGCGAGTACCAGAATAAAGCGTGTAATATCGCCGCCTTCGGTGACTTGCGGAGCGGATCCGAAAAGCATGCGAACGATCATCGTCGTCACAAACAAGGCGACCACCGCAATGAGGATGTTCACGCAGACCGTTTTGTAGCTTATCGTTCCGCCCTGCCGCCGGTAACTTAGCGAAGTGAATGCCGTCTCGAGAAAGGAGAGAATAACTGCCGTTTCTCCGCCGTACCAGATGAAAGACAAAATGATGGCGGCGTCGGATGTCGTGACATGGATCGTGGTATGGGGTAACTGGATCCTGAGAAACGAGCTGAAAAATACCGTGATTATGGCCAGGACGCCAAGGCGCCAATCTATCCTGTCCCCCGGGAAGTTATAGACAGCCCAGCCAAGCGCACCGACCGCAACGGGCAGCAAGACTGCGATATAAATGTTCTCAAGAGTCTTCTTAGATAGCATTTATCGGATTGGCAGGGTTGGATATGTCAGCTGGACGCGGCTGCGAGAAGGAGAATTCCGCACTACTAATATAAGCGAAGACGGTCAATTTTTCCACAAAATAATTGGCCGCCGCACCGATTCGGTCAAAATGAAAGATGGATACCGCTAGACGAACGATTCGTGAAAGGTCTGCACAGGACGTGCAGCCTGTCGGCGCAAAAAAAGGCGAGGTCCGAAATGGACGCTCGCCCGGCGAATTCGACGTTCCGTGCCTGTTACTTTGTGATACCCACTTGTGTCAGCGCGTACGCATAGTCAAATGCAATTTCCTTTAGCCGATCGTAACGGCCTGATGATCCGCCGTGACCGGCACCCATATTAGTTTTTAGCAGGATGGTGTTGTTGTCGGTTTTTAGCTCGCGGAGCTTCGCCGTGTATTTCGCTCCTTCCCAGTACATCACCTGGCTATCGTTCAGCGAAATTTCGACGAGCATATTCGGGTAATTCTGCGCCTTTACATTTTCGTACGGCGAATATTTAACCATGTAATCCCATGCCGCCTTTTCGTTCGGATTGCCCCACTCGATCCACTCTTCGGTCGTTAATGGAAGATCGGCGTCAAGCATCGTGTTCATTACATCCACGAACGGCACCTGCACGATCGCTGCCTTGAACGTTTCCGGTGATTGGTTCAGAACGGCACCCATCAACAACCCGCCCGCCGAGCCGCCCTGGATAACAAGCCGGTCGCTGGCCGTATATTTCTGGCCGATAAGCCACTTCGCCGAATCGACAAAATCGTTGAACGTGTTCATTTTTTTGAACATTCGTCCCTGCTGCCGCCATTTTTCGCCAAGCTCGCTGCCGCCGCGAATATGCGCGATCGCGTAGATCATGCCGCGGTCTACAAGACTCAGCCGGGCAGTCGAAAAATTCGGCGTCATCGATGCGCCGTACGAACCGTATGCGTACAACAGCATCGGCGCTTTGCCATCCAGCTTAGTTCCCTTTTTCATCACGATGGAGATCGGGACCTTTACCCCATCGCGAGCGGTCGCCCATACGCGCGTCGTTTCGTACTGCGCCTTGTCATAACCGCTCGGTATCTCCTGCTGCTTTACGAGCGTGCTCTTGCGCGAGCGAAGATCGAATTCGAACGTCGAGTTGGGCGTTATCATCGAAGCGTAATTGTAGCGGATGACCGAAGTGTCATATTCGGGATTGAAAGACAATCCCATCGTGTAAACGCTTTCCGGGGTTGCGATCCGGGCCGATGCTCGCCGCGTTTTCATATCGATCACGCGAACGTATTCCAGCCCATTTTCCAATTCCGATACCACCGCGTAATCTTTGAAAAAATTAATGTCGTCCAGCTTGATAGCCGGGTTGTGCGGAATGTAATCGACCCAGTTCTTTTCTGTTGGGTCACCGGCCGCCGTGCGCATTACTTTAAAGTTTTCAGCGTCCCTGTTCGTGACAATGTAGAACTCGCCGTTGTCATAATCCGCCGAGTATTCGTGCCCTTCGCGCCGAGCGCTCATTACTTTGAATTCGCCCAGCGGATCGTCTGACGGGAGATACCAGAACTCACGCATCGTCTTCGCGTACGAACCGAGAAACAACATCTTCTTGTCGCGCGAACGCCCGATGCTAATGCCAAACAGAAGGTCCTTCTCTTCGAAGATCAGCTTGTCCGCGTCGGTAGAGCCGACCACGTGCCGATAGATCTTATCGGTTCGTTTCGATACCGGGTCCTCTTGCGCGTAGAAGAGGTACTTTCCGTCGTTCGACCATTCCTGCGATGTTACACGCTCGATCTTTTCAGGCATGAGCTTGCCTGTTCGAAGGTTCTTGACCTGCAGCGTGTACTGACGATACCCGGTCGTGTCGGTCGAGAAGGCGAGAAGATTCCCGTCGTCGCTCGGTTCAAACGATCCGATGGCGAAGTATTTAAAGCCCTTTGCCATTTCGTTCTGATCGAGCAGAATCTCAGGATCGGAGCCGTCCTTCGTTTTGCTTCGCATGTAGGTGGGATATTGTTTGCCCTCTTCCGTTTTATTGAAGTACCAATAATCGGCAAGCTTGTAGGGAACGCTCAGATCCGTCTGCTTGATACGTCCCAACATTTCTTTGTAGAGATTATCGACAAAAGGCTTGTGCGGTCCCATGTGCGCTTCGGTGTAGGCGTTCTCGGCTTCGAGATACTTGATGACCTCCGGGTTTTTCTTGTCGTTTCGATCACGCATCCACGCGTAATTATCGGTGATCTCATAACCGTGGATCTTTAAGACCTTCGGTTCCTTTTTAGCGATCGGCGGTTTTATAGATTCCTGGGCGGTAGTCATAATGCTGCTTACAATGATGCCAATAAAAGCTGCGGCAAGGCAAAGGATTAGTTTCATGGGCTGAACTCCTTGAACGGGGATTCGGACGATGTAAATACGCAATATTCTAGTCGGCGGTTTCCATTCGGGCAACCGACACCAGGACGTTCACGATTTCCGGGTAAGTATAAAATCCGCGATCCGGATCAAGACGCTTGCGGGCGGGCCGAGCTCTGTGATCGACCTAACGACATCCGCGTGAACTTCGTTCGCTAACTGCTGAGTACGCTCGAGTCCGCGCACGGCCGGATACGTCGCTTTGGCGGATGTAGTGTCCTTGCCCGCGGTTTTACCGAGGGCTTCGGTCGTTTGCGTAACATCCAGCATGTCGTCCCTTATCTGAAACAGCAGCCCGAGCTTTTCCCCGATACTGGAGACAGTCTTAAGAGCTTTCGGGTCGGCACCGCCGATGATAGCACCGGCTTCGGCCGAGAAGCATATTAGAGCGCCGGTCTTGTTGCGGTGAATGTTCTCGATCTGCTCAAGTGAAACGGCTTTACCCTCCGCGTCAAGGTCCATTTGCTGTCCGACGACCATTTTAACGGCCGCCTGGCTAAGACGGGATATCAGCTCAATTCGCGTCTCGACCGGCAGACGTTTCTCCTCGGCGATCGCCTGAAATGAAAGCACCTGCAGGGCATCACCCGCGAGGATCGCCGTCGCCTCACCGAATTTTTTATGACATGTCTCGCGTCCGCGTCGAAGATCGTCATCGTCCATAGACGGCAGGTCGTCATGGATCAACGAATAGGTGTGAACCATCTCGACCGCCGCCGCCGTCCGCACAAGTTTGTCATCGGTTGCGCCAAATGTTCTGCCGACCGCGAAGACGAGCGCCGGGCGAAGGTGCTTGCCGCCTGCGAACAGGCTCCAGCGAATGGCATCGCGAAGACGCCGGGGCTGTCTGTCATCCTGAGGGATCAGCCAATCGAGTTCTTTATGTACGATCGCGGATACATCGGCGAAAAAGGATTGAAGCTCGGACATTTTCTGAAGGATAAAGGATAAAGGAAAAGGGATAAAGTAAAGGTCACACGTTTCTCCTTTATCCTTCATCCTTTATCCTTTATGCTTCAAACCAGTATGCCCGTTACTTCCGACGAATTTCGTGCCGCTCTCTCGCGGTTTCCAAGCGGCATCACCGTCGTAACCTCGATAGACTCGTCCGGAGTTTTCCACGGCATCACCGTGTCTGCTTTCTGCTCGGTGTCGCTCGAGCCACCCCTTATTCTGGCGTGCATCGAAAAAACCACCGGCAGTCACAATGCACTTATCTCGTCAGGAAAGTTTGCGGTAAATATTTTGGCCGCCCGGCAGGACGAGCTTTCCGAGCGGTTCGCTCTTCCCTTACCGGATAAATTCGAAGGTGTAAATTTTCGCGGCGGAATTGGCGGCGTACCGCTGTTAGAAGACTCGCTGGCCTCACTTGAATGCGTATTACGCGATGCCTTCGATGGCGGTGATCATACGATCTTCGTCGGCGAGGTCGCGGAGGTAACGATTCGGGACGGCGATCCGCTTGTTTACTATCAGGGCAGCTATCGCGATCTGCGGGGTACTTGAAGAGCCAAACTCAGCCGATCCGGCCTATTCGCCTTCGGCCGCGAGGATCTTCTCCAGCTCTTCTTCGTCTAACTGATAAACCTCGCTGCAAAACCCGCATGACATCACAGCCCCCTTATCCTCGGCGAGCATCGAGCCCACCTCGGCCTTGCCAAGCGACGCAATGAGATTCCGGGCCCGCTCCATCGAGCAATTGCAGCGAAACTCGACTGGCTTTTCTTCGAGCACCGTCAGCGGTATCTCACCGAGCGCGAGCCGGGCAAGGTCTTCCGGTGTAGAGTCGTCGTCTATGACGGACGTCAGGTGAGGAGCGTGAGCGATAGTATCCTCGATCATCGTGATGAAGTGTTCATTCGCACCCGGCATCATTTGTACAAGCACGCCGCCGGACGCTTTTACAAATGGCGGTGCATTTTGCAACAGCACACCGAGCATTACAGCCGACGGGATCTGTTCCGATTTCGCAAGATAATATGCAAAGTCCTGTGCGACCTCGCCCGAGACGATCGGGACCGAACCGACGTAAGGATCACGGTGCAGACCGATATCGAACCCGGATTCGCGGATCACATAAAAGGTCCCGTTGCCGATAACACCGCCGACGTTGAACTTCCCATCCTCACGTGCCGGAAGCTCGGCGTCAGGATTCCTTACATAACCACGAACCGTGCCGTGACGCGTCGCCTCCGCGATGACGCCGCCGATCGCGCCGTCGCAGTCGATCTTTACCGATAGCCTGTCAAAATCTTTTAATGTCGCGGCCATCAAGAGTGTTCCGGTCAACACGCGTCCGAGCGCGGCTGACGCGGTCGGCGATGTTTGATGTCGTCGGATGGCCTCGGCGGCAATGTCCGTAGTGATCGCCGAAAGCACTCGGATCGTTCCATCGGCAGCAGTGGCGTGCATGAGTTTGTCCATCAATTACAATTTCAGAAAACGAGGTACGGAAAGTCAAATCGTGCGATCAGGCCATTTCGGCATGCGTCCTTTATATTGATCAGGCAAATCGTCCTGGCACAATATAGTGTATAAAAATCTGTTGACAGGATCAGGATTTCGATCTACTATTTCCTCACTTGAGCCCAGGATCCTTTGCCGTTCTCAAGCCCGAAAATAACACAATCCAATTACTCTGGAAATTTTTGGAATACTATTCAGGATGTTAAAATAGTATTACGTAACACGCGTGTCGGACGACACAAGGAGAGGCGAATGAGCACTGTTTTCGAATCTGCCAAAAGGAGCGGAACCGCCACTAAGGACGCCGGTCGAGGTACAGGTGCGGCCCTCGGACGTGATCTAAAGCCACTCGGGCTAAACGCGCAGAAGGTGGTTGCCAAGCGCTATTCCCTAAAAGATGAACACGGCGAAGCGCTCGAAACCTGGGCTGACATCGTCCGACGCGTTGTCGGCCACGTCTCGCGCGCCGAGACTGATCCGCTGAAGCAAGCGTCTTTCTACAACGAGATGACCGCGGTCATGCTCGCCCGCGAGTTCATTCCTAATACGCCTTGTCTCGTTAATGCCGGGAAGCCCAAGGGCCAGCTCGCAGCATGTTTCGTGCTCAACGTGCCTGACTCGATCGAAGGCATAATGGAGCACGCACAGAATGTCGCGATCATCCATCAAACGGGCGGCGGAACAGGAATGACTTACGAGTTCCTGCGTCCGGCCGGATCGATGGTCAACTCGACGCGTGGAGTCGCGTCCGGGCCTGTAAGCTTCATGAATATCGTCAACCAGACGACCGAGGTCGTGAAGCAGGGCGGCGTCAGGCGCGGTGCCAACATGGGAATTCTGGCGATCACGCATCCCGACATCCTTCGGTTTATCCATGCGAAAAACGATCAGACCAGTCTGACAAATTTCAATATCTCCGTAACCGTCAGCGATCTGTTTATGGACGCCGTCGACAGCGGTGTCTGGTTCCAGACCGAGTTCGATGGCGAACCGTGGATGCAGCCCGTCTTCGACGCGGTAACGGGTTCGGATTATGTCGTCTATCGCAGGCCGGACGGATCGACCGCGACATTCGCCGACAAACTGGCGTTCGAGACGGCCGACCTTTCCGACTGCACGATCGAAGAACCGCCAATGGCCGGGATGGTCTATTCTCCCGATATCTGGAATCGCATCATCGCATCGGCGCACAAGTACGCCGAACCGGGAATTATATTTATCGACGAGGTGAATCGCCACAACCACATGATGTCGTCGATGGGACCGATCTACGCGTGCAACCCTTGCGGTGAGCAGCAGCTGCATTTTAATAATTCATGCAATCTCGGATCGATCGACGTCGCGAAGTTCTTCCGGGGCGGTGCCGACATTGATGACGCGATCGAATGGAACCGGCTTGCCGCAGTGACTCACGCTTGCACTCGATTTCTCGACAATGTGATCGACGCCGGCTACTTCCCTCTGCCGCAGATCGACGATGTCGTGAAGCGGACGCGTCCGGTTGGTCTCGGCATCATGGGCTTCGCCGATCTTTGTCTTGACCTCGGCATCACGTATGGCGACGACGAATCGCTCGAGCTGATGGAACGCGTTATGGGTTTCGTGCGGCGCGAAGCTTGGATCGCTTCGCTTCAGATCGGTGCTGAGAAAGGTTCGTTCCCTGAACTCGAAAAGAACCGCGACGCCTATTCGCAATTCCTCTACGATCGGGTCGGCATCCCACGCGACATGCCTTTGACGCCGAGGAACTACGAGGTCACGACCATCGCTCCGACTGGAACTATCTCGCTTGTCGCCGAAACATCGTCGGGTATCGAGCCGAACTTCTCGTGGGCATACGTTCGTCAGGACACGCTCGGAACGCGCACGTATGTTCATACGATCGCTGCCGAAGCGCTTGGCTTCGACGTCGACCAGACCGATGAAGAATCGATTAAGAACGCCGCCGAATTTGTGGTCAAGCACGAGACCGAGCTGCCGGAGCATTTCATCTCCGCGATGAACATCAAATCCATCGAACACGTTCACGTTCTCTCGGCAGCGCAGAAACACGTCGATAACTCGATCTCAAAAACGTGCAACGGTGCCCGGGAAGACACCGTCGATTCTGTCGACGAGCTTTATCATCTCGCTCGGAAGCTCGGCTGCAAAGCGGTGAGCTACTATCGCGACGGCAGTCGCGAGGGGCAGGTGCTGAGCACCATGAAGCCTGCCGCGGAGAAGGAGGCAAAGGTAGAAGGGAAGATCGATTCGGAAACTCATTATGTCGACTACCTCTTCGGGTTACCGGGTCACCCGCTCGCCCAGTCAACCGAGCAAGCCGCATCGCAAGAACCCGCCGAGTCGCCAAGGGTGGAGCGTCCGCGCGAACTGCAGGGTTCGACGTGGCGGATACCGTTCGAAAATCAGAACCTCTACGTGACGGTGAATCATGATGGACATCGCATATTGGAGATCTTCGTTGCGGGACCGATAAGCGCAGGTGTTGGACTCCTTGCGTCTAAAATGCTTCGCGGTGGATTCGAGGTTTCTGAGGTTGCCCGCAGTCTCAATAAAGTGACGGCGACGCACGCCGTATGGTTCAACGAGCGTTTGCTGACATCGCCCGAGCAAGCCGTTGCAGAATGTCTGCTGTTGATCGACCGGCGTTTGAGAAACTTGCCACCGACCGAGAGACAGATCGCAAAGAGCGGGGCGACCGAGACAAGGACCTCGCCGTTAATGTCGAACCTGATCGGTGAGTGCCCAGAGTGCCGCGGCCAGCTCGAGCACGCGTCGGGCTGCGACTTCTGCCGTGACTGCGGCTATTCGAAATGCAAGTAGATTCATAAAAAAGCCCACAGTGTTTCTCGGAATACTGCGGATCTTTAGCGCGGATACGAATACGCTAAAACTTGACCGCTTTCCGTAACGGTGATATTTTTCAACCTCCATCCCAAGTCGTTCCGCATTTTTTCCGTTTCGGGAAGTAGGAGTTCACAATGTCTGGAAAATCGAGCCGTTCTATTATTCTTCTCTGCGTGGTCATTGCTGCAGCATCCTCGTCACTCTTTGCCTGGGGGCCGGGTAACACGTCCGGAAGGCAGGTGCCGCTTAGGCTTAAGGTTGTTCCCTTTGGCCCGTCGCAGGCGCAGGTCGATGCTGCGTTGGTCCGCGTCGAGCGAAGCTCGGCCGTTCGATCGCTACTTGCCGGGACGAAATATCGGCAACTCGAATTGGAATACATCGAGGTTGAGAACAAGTCGGGGCCGACGCGGCCGCCGAAACAGTTCCGCGTTGTTTACTACGATTACACTAACGACCGGACTATCGTCGCCGAAGCGGACTTTGCCGGACGTGCCGCGGTGACGGCTCGCGAGGAGTACCGCAATATCGTGCCGAACGACGAAGAGTTCAACGAAGCACTCGGGATCGTAGGAAGCGACATAAACCTCGGCGCTGATCTGAAGTCGGGTGCATTAAAGTCGTTTCAACCGATGCCGCCAACGACGATCCTCGACGGAACAACCGAACGCCTCATCAACGTCGGGGTCCGCGGCAGTTCGCAAAATGAGATCGTCGGCGTCAGCATCTTGCGCGGTGCGGTTGTGCGTTACGACGGAAACGCGCCTCCGCAATCGAAGTCGACCGAAGGTTCGTGCGGTCCCAGCAGCGCCGGCCAGGCAACTACGGCTCAGAACACTGCCGGATCAGCAACCCTAACCGTAAATGAGGAGGGAACGGGAACGACACTCTGGCAAATGCTTATTGTGCGTCCGTCGGCATCCTCTGGAACACGAAAGTCGGGTATCGAGGTACGCGACGTTAGATATCGCGGAAAATCAGTGCTCAAGCGGGGCCATGTTCCTGTCCTGAATGTGCAGTACAACCCGGCGACCTGTGGCCCATATCGAGACTGGCAATGGCAGGAAGATGCATTCGCGACTCCGGCCGCCGGCAATAATGATCTCGCACCTGGTATCCGGCTTGTCGCCCCAGGCCAGGTGGCGACAACGGTGCTCGAAACCGGCATCGACACCGGAAACTTTAACGGCGTCGCCATCTACACTCAGAATACTCAGTACGGTCCCGAAGTGGTTTTGGTCACCGAGCTGCAGGCGGGCTGGTACCGGTATATAAACGAGTGGCGGTTTGCGACGGACGGAACCATCAGGCCGAGATACGGATTTGGCGCTACAAATAATTCATGCGTGTGCGATGCGCATAATCACCATGCTTACTGGCGTTTCGATTTTGATATCGTTCAGGCGAACAACAAGGTCTTTCGAGTCGAACGCGGACGCAAGTTCCTTCAGCCGCTTTTGACCGAGTTGACGGACACAAAGAACCCGGCTACCAATCGCAGCATATTGATCCAGAATTCGAACGGCAATGAAGCTTACGCAATTGTCCCCGGACGCCTGGACGGCGCGGTTGATACCTTCGGCGTTTCCGACTTCTGGGTCCTTCGCTACAAGAACGTCGTCGGTGGTACCGCCGTTCAAAATGAGATCGACGATGGCGAGACCTGCGTCAACTGCACGAACACGTCGGGCCCGATCCGAATCAGTCCGTTCATAACGGGCGAATCGGTCGTCGATCAGGATCTGGTCGTTTGGTACGGAGCACACTTTATTCACAACGACGGAGCTAACCTGCTGGATCCTAATCGGTCTCCGGAAGTTATTTCGGGGGCGCACGTGCTTGGGCCGGATCTTCGTCCCGTTCGTTGGTAGGTTAAGGGTTTGGAAATAAAAAAACGGCAGCGTTTCGCGACGCTGCCGTTTTTCTTTGTGTCTACGGAATGAAGGCATTCGGTATCGGCCGGTCGCTGCTGATGCCGAATTGCTGGATCAGTGTCCCGGCAGTGGATCGCTGCGAATACCACGTCGCATTCGATGGACGGAAGACCGTCGGGTCAAACTTCCCGTCGCCGTCGTAATCACCCGGCGATGGGATGTCGCCACTCGTCCCGAACGGCTGCGAGTAGTAGCTGAAATCTTCAGACCTGAGCACGTACCACTCGCCGGTCGACGGACGCCAGAATGCGACGTCCGCATTTCCGTCGCCGGTGTAATCACCCTGAACCGGTTTGTCGGTCGAACTACCGAACGTGAATGCGATCACGCCGGCCGTCGAACGTTTGATCCACCACTGCCCGACGCTCGGACGATAGATCGCGATGTCCGACTTCCCGTCGCCATCGTAGTCGGCAGTGACCGGTACGTCACCGCTGGTGCCGAATGCTTCGATCGTTGTTCCGGCATCGGATGAACGTCTGATGTACCACGTCGCCGTCGATTGACGGAAGACCGCAGCATCTGTCTTGCCATCGTTGTCGTAATCGGCAGGCATCGGAGTATCACCGCCCGTTCCGAACGGGAACGAGAAGAACGAGAAGTCTTCCGATCTCAAAACAAACCATTCACCGCTCGACGGTCGCCAGACAGCGATGTCGGCCTTACCGTCACCGGTATAGTCACCCGGCGTGATGCGATCCGTACCGGCTCCAAACTGCGCCGCGAATGTCGATCCGTTCGAGCTGCGATTGATCCACCACTCCGCCGGTGTCGGACGGAAGATACTGACGTCGGTCTTGCCGTCACCGTCGAAATCATACGGCGCTGTCTGATTCGCGAATGCGTATTCATAAATGCCACGCCCATGGGTCGCGATCCGGAGAATGCGAAACCGCGGTTGAAACTCCATTCCAAAAACTGCGACGCGCGGCAGGCCAGCGCTAAACGGTTCCCAAGTTACACCGCCGTTTTCAGAACGAAATACTCCGATGTCTGTTCCGGCAAACACGATCTGAGTATCGTCAGTGTCGAACGCCAGCGCATTGGTCGGAGTGTCGGGAATCCCCGTTCCGGCGGCTGTCCACGTCGGAGCTCCGGTCAAAAGGTTTGTCGTTTTCCAAACATGCTGTCCTGCGGGCAAACCGAAACCGTTCAGAGCAACGTATGCGACGTTAGCGTTTGTCGGGTCGATGGCGATGCGTCCGACGTAACGCGCCGGAATCGGGCCGGTAACGGGCGTCATCGTCGTCGCTCCGGCGGTCGTCGAAAGATAAACGGCTCCGTTGGTCAAGCCCACCAGACGCACGTTATCGTCCTGCGGCGCGATCGCGATCGCGCCGATTCGAAAGGGCAAAGTTCCGCTCACGTCGGTCATCGTCGTTCCCCTGTCAGCCGATCGGTAAAGGCGATTCGTACCGTAATATATCGTGTTCGGATTGCCCGGACCGCCGACTAAAGGCGCGTAGAACAAAACCGGGTCGCTGCAGAGAATGCCGTTGTTCGAAACGCCGTTGCGGCAGCCCTGAAATGAAGCCCAGAACGGATCGCCGTTCGGCTCGGTCGTGAGCGCTCGCTGGAAACCGACCTGCGTGTTGGTCTGGCTGAAATACGTGTGATAAGCCACGACATCGTTCGGCGTCGTCGCGTTCTTGTCGATAACCGCAAACCCGCCGTCGCCGCCATCGGAGCGAACCCACGTCACACCGTCCGGCGCGAGATATTGGGTTCCGTTATCCTGCGTTCCGCCGAGCAGATAATAACGGTCTAGTGGGTGCAGCGTCAGGCCCATAAACTGGGTCGCGCTGAATGTCGAGTTGTTAAGAGTCGTCCAGGGAATAGCTCCGGTGGCTCTGACGTTCGTCGTTTTCCAGATTCCGCCGTCGCTCCCGAAATACATAATGTTCGGGTTCGAGGGCGCGATCCCGAACGCCTGCGTGTCAACGTGCAGGCCGCTTGAGCTGTTAGTAAAAGCCGCGCCGCTTGTGGTCGATCGTCCGAAAACCAAGCTCGGCGAGCCGCCCAGATAAACTCGGTTGACATCCGTCGGGTCAACTTCGACGGCAATATCGTAGAAACACTGCGGATTACAGAAACCGTTACCGCCACCCGTCGGGTTGAATGTCGCGCCGCCGTCGATCGATTTGTAGAGCGTTCCGGTCGCCGTTCCCGTCGCGGCAAAAATCGTAACGACATCGGCGGTTTTGTTGACGGCAAACTCGGTTCGTCCAAGCGTCGAGCCGTCGCCGGTCGTCAGCGTGCGCGTAAAAGTCGGCGTTGCCGCAAGCGCGTCCGTCGTCAGATAAACGCCGCCATCGCCGCCGCTACCGATAACCGCCGCCACCATCCGATTAGGATTGCCGGGCTCGATAGCCAAATCGACAGTCGAACGGCTTACGCCGAGCGTTCCGGTAATTGCAACTTTTGTAAATCTCGGGTCTGCCGACATCGCGTTCGTCGTGCGGTAGAGTCCGGCTGACGGAAGTGTGGCGCCGGTCGTTCCCTGTCCGATCCCGGCGACGCCGCTAGTCGTCGCGGCAAATAAAGTATTCGAATCGGTCGGGTGGACGATGATCTCGCTGACGGCGCGGCCTGTGAAAACGTCGCTCCCGCCCGCGTTCTTATTCATCACCTCTGAAAGCACGGGAGTTGTGTCGGCACTCGTAATTCGATAAAGCCCGACGCCGATAAAACATCCGCTTCCGCAAAGTGCCGCTTCGCCCGTGCCCACAAAAACGGTCGTCGGGTCCGACGGCGCGATCACCACCGCGCCGATGGCGATAGTCAAAGCGCTGTCCATTAAAGGCGTCCACGTCGTTCCGCCGTTTAGGGTTCGGTAAAGTCCGCCCTGCGCTGTGCCGACATAGACGATATCCGGATTTGTCGGATGGACCGCGATCGCGGAGACGCGGCCGCTGTACGCAGTTGAAGCACTGATGGGGATCGGTGCCGGACCCAGTGCTCGCCACATTGGCGCAAGCGGACGATTCTGCGACTCACGCCGGCGAGCCAGATCTCTCTCGGCCTGCTCCATCTTCCTAACAGAGTTGGTGCGTGATTCTTGCTGTGCAGTGTCAAACCCGCGAAGAATATCCAGGTGCTCACCACGCAGACGGAAATACTCTTCCTTGTCGGCAATTTTCACGATCGGCGGCAGATCGGGCTCGCGTTCATCGAATTCTTTTTGGATCCTTTGCGCTTCCATGTACCACCAAATGGGTATTCCGAAAACGAGTAACAAGAAGCCGATGGGAATTAGAATTCTTAGAATTTTCACGTGAACCTCCGTCTATGTTGCTAAAAGGAATATGCCGGCCTGTGACCGCGAGTGATCACAGGAACGCTAGATATGTCTACAAGTTGATTTACTCGGGACGCCAGTAGTATAAGCCCGTGACGGGCGGTTCGCCATCTGTCGCGATGCCTTGCACCGAGGTGTTGTCATGGCACGAAAGCACTGGGGATCGGAGCGTCGCCGGTTGATCCGAACTGTTGGATCAACGTGCCTGCCGTCGAACGTTGAGCGAACCAGGTTCCGGTTGACGGTCGGAATATGGTCGTATCGAATCGTCCATCGCCATCGTAATCACCCGGAGATGGAATATCTCCCGTCGTCCCGAACGGCTGCGAGTAATAACTGAAATCTTCCGACCTGAGCACGTACCACTCGCCGGTCGACGGACGCCAGAATGCGACATCCGCTTTTCCGTCGCCGGTGTAATCACCCTGCACCGGTTTGTCGGTTGAGGTTCCGAACGTGAATGCGATCACGCCGGCCGTCGAACGTTTGATCCACCACTGCCCGAGACTTGGCCGGTAGATCGCGATGTCCGACTTCCCGTCGCCATCGTAGTCGGCAGTAACGGTTACGTCACCACTCGTACCGAAACTTTCGATCGTTGTTCCGCTGTCGGATGATCTCCGGATGAACCATGTCGCAGTCGATGGACGAAACACAGCCGCATCTATCTTGCCATCCGCGTCGTAATCGGCAGGCATCGGAGTGTCATCGCCAGTTCCAAACGGGAACGAGAAGAACGAGAAGTCTTCGGATCGCAGTACGAACCATTCACCGCTCGACGGTCGCCAGACAGCGATGTCGGCTTTTCCGTCGCCGGTATAGTCACCCGGAACGATCTTATCCGTGCCGGCGCCAAACTGCGCCGCAAATGTCGATCCGTTCGAGCTGCGGTTGATCCACCACTCGGCAGGCCCGGGACGGAAGATCCCAACATCGGTCTTTCCATCCCCGTCGAAATCAAACGGCGCGTCACCTGTGACAGCGGCATCGCCAAAAACTGTGAATTGAAAAAGCCGCGACACCGAAAAGCCGTTTGCCGCTGCGGCGTCATTAACGTACCACCGCCCGTAAAAAGTCTGACCAACCAAAACCGGATTGTTCGGTATCGACAAATTAGCGGAGCCGTACCCATTTCCCACTCCGGCTCCTGCAAGATCAACACTCACGCGGGCGAACGAGCCGGAAGCCGGAATGGCAGAGCCGATCCCAGGGTCGGTCGAATTGATGACGACAACCGCGGACGCCGCGCCGAGAGCGTTTGAAACGCCAACAGTAAACCCGGGATTGCCTAAAATCGGCGGTTCGATCGCAATAGGATTCGGCACGAACCCGCCCGAGCCCTCAAGGCCCGTCCCCGAGACGACCGGCACCCGATTCGATTCGGTATAGAGTTGCGGTCGATCGAACGGAGGCAGCTCCAACTTCACCCGCTGATCCGTCAAGGGCCGCTTGAGAAACGCAACGAGGTCGGCCTTTTGCTGCGTTGTCAGATTCCGCGGACGAATGCGGATAGTATCGATATTCGGGGCACTGAAATCTCCCCCGCGGTTGTAAAACTCGACGACGTCCTCGAGCGTCGCGAAGCGGCCGTTGTGCATATAAGGCGCCCGCAGCTCAAGGTTTCGAAGGTTAGGCGTCTTGAACCGGGCATTGTCGACCGTAAAGCCGGTGATTGCGCCGCGCCCGCGGTCCTCGATCTGCGGCCGGACACCGATATTGTGAAAAGCCTGATCGGTCATCAACGCCCCGCCGTGACAGAAAGCACATTGCAGCGCCAGGAAAAGATCACGGCCATCCTCTTCTTGCACGGTCAGCGTCCCAATATTCGCGGAGTACTTATCGAGCGGCGTGCGGTCGGAAAAGAGCGTCCGTTCATGAGTACCGATAGCTATTGCGATGCGGGCCGGCGTGATGTCCGGTGAGCCGAACGCTTCTTCGAACAATTCTGCGTACGTCCGCTCGTCGATCCATGAGCCAAGTCCCGGTGGAATATTTTGTGCAAGAGCCAAAGGTCGCGATGCGGATATACGGGCTACGACCTGCGGCCAATCGCGGCCGGTATGTCCCATCTCGGCCGCCGAAAGCGGCGGGCCTATTGCCTGACTTTCCAGCGATGCGTTGCTCGCGAGAACGATGGCGTTCGTTATCGGATCGCGGAACGTGTCCGCCGCACGCCCATCCCAGAAAAGGCCCAAATCTGAATATCCCGCATTGAGATACGACGGGGCCTTTCGCCCGGTGACCTGGAGCCCCATCCCAAAAAACGTAGACCACCCGTAGTTCCCGTCAGCGTAGTTCACGGGCACACCGGGTGATCCGAAAATATCGTCTGGAGTGGCGAACGTGCCGTCGGGTCCGGGATTCCGTGTCGCGGCCGATGTTCGAGGATCGGAACCGCCAGTTGCAGGCCGATGGCATGTGCCGCACGAAACTGTTTTTGTCGACGATAGCTGCTCGTCCCAGAAAAGGGTTTTACCGAGATACGCTTTTGCGGCCGTTACTTGATTCCCAGCCGGAGCCAGCGGCGGATTTAGCGGCGGAAACGGAGGCCCTGGATCGTTGTCACCAACAGCGCGTCGTCCCTGATCGGTATCACTAAATCCGCTGTTGGTCTGCGCATTCTCAGCTCGTACCCAGTAGAAGTATTGCTGGCCGGCTGTTCCCGAAGTATCAAAAAAATAATTCGCTGCCGTCGTCCCAACATCGATCGCCGTCGTTGTATCGTTGGACACGTTGCGAAAGATCCGGTACCCAGTCGCGCCCCGAATGGGCTGCCAGTGGAGGCCAATCTTGTTTGCGTATTCACTGTCCGATGCGGTGAGACCCGTTGGAGCTGTCAACGAAGCCCCGCCCGCCCCGCCGGTTACGACGGTCGCCGGCCGGTAAAAACAAAACGACACGGCCAGGAGGGCAAAGGACAGAGTGATTGCCAGTTTTAACCGTTGCACAGATAAAAAACTTCGTCGCATTGTAGCGTGTATTCAGAACGTCAGAACCGATCGGACTGAGGTGGTAAAAAACTCAACGAGTGTACCACTCGACGCTGGCACGCTCAAGGGATCCAGCCGGGAAACTGCGAACCGCTTTCGTGGCATCTTAGTTTCCGGTAAAATCGACCCAATGAATAGAAAACTGCTCGTAATATTTTTCGCACTTTCGCTCGCAGCGGCCCCGGCCGTGGCCCAGACCGCGTCGCCGACACCGATCCCCGTTCCATCGGCCACTCCGGCTCGAGTTGTACAAACTCTGCCCGAGCTCCAGTCGAAGATCCGGGCAAGGCTGCTCAGGCCCGAACTCCGCCGGGGTCAAGTCGGTATCAAGATCGTCTCGCTGACGACCGGGAAGGTTCTTTTCGAGGAGAACGCGGAGAAGTACTTCATGCCGGCTTCGAACATGAAGAACTTTACGGTTGCGGCCGCGCTGGAGCGTCTGACCCCTGACTACAAATTTGTGACGAGCGTGTACGCGCCGCAGATGCCCGATTCGAGCGGTGTCGTAAAAAGCCTGCGTGTGTTCGGCCGAGGGGACGTTTCGATCTCGACGAGGTTTTCAGACGGAAATTATTACAAGGGGCTCGACGAATTAGCGGACAAGATCGTCGCCGCAGGTGTAAAACGCGTTGAAGGCGATCTGATCGCTGACGAAAGTTATTTTATCGGTGATCCTGTCCCGGGAACATGGCAATGGGATAATCTGCAGTGGGACTACGGTGCAGAGGTCTCCGCTTTGCCGTTAAACGACAATGCTATCGACGTGAGCGTCACGCCTGGTCCGGTCGGTTATTCTTGTGCTGTCCGCGTTACGCCCTTCAATCCCATCGTCCGCGTCCTTAACCAGTGTCTGACATCCGCGTCGGGAACGGCCAGCACTTTGAGGGTAGAAAAAAAGATCGACCGGAATATTTTAGAGATCACGGGCTGGCTTCCCGCCGGGGATTCGGGATTCAAGAAAGCCGTGACCGTTTCGCGTCCCGCTGAGCTATTCATCGCATTGCTGAAAGAGCGTCTAACTATGAAAGGCGTTGCCGTAACCGGCCAGACGCGCGCGGTCAAGACCCGGCAACAAAGCGCTGACGGGTCGAACGAGATCGCAAAACTAGAATCGCCGCCGTTGAGCTTGATCGCTGCTAAGACGATGAAGCCAAGCCAGAACATGTATACCGAGACGCTTCTGTGGACCCTTGGCGAGCAGTCGCGCTCAGCAGCCGTAGTTCCGGGCGGTGGGGTTGGTCCGGTAAGTACACCTGACAGCTCGGAGCTGGGGATCCAGACCGTGAAGAAATTTCTGATGGAGATCGGCATCGCTGCCGATGGGATCATCCAACATGACGGCAGCGGATTGTCACGACAGAATCTAATTACACCGGAAGCGGTCGTTCAGCTTTACAGCTACATGGGAAAGCAGAGCAGATTCTCGCGGGTATGGCGCGAATCGCTTACTATCGGAGGCGTCGATGGGACGTTAAGAAACCGGTTCGTCGGAACCAGGGCGGCGGGAAACGTCAGGGGAAAGACCGGGACGATCAATCAGGTTTCGGCACTCTCGGGTTACGTTAGAACCGCGGCCGGAGAAGAGCTCGTTTTTTCGATGGTCGTTAACGGTGTCAACACGACGGGGATTCGGACGAGTGCGATGGATGAGATCGTTGTGAACCTTGCGAACTTCGACGGAAGGATCGATTAAAGTCGGAACCGAGCCACCGAGCTCACAGAGGATCTCCAACTATCTCAGTGTGCTCTGTGGCAAATCTTTATTCAGAACATCGAGCAGCTTTTCGTGAATACTACCAAACCCGCCGTTGGACATGATCGCGACGACATCGCCTTCTTTCATTTCAGGCGCAAGGTGATCGACGATGGCGTCAGCGTCGGGAAAACTCATGGCGGGTTTGCCTTGAAGCTCGATATCTTTTACGAGCT
>JBKKAS010000414.1:0-5033 GCA_046714595.1 Pyrinomonadaceae bacterium
CAATCGACTGAATTATGCATCGGTGAACAACACGGTGGGCGGAACGTTCGCACCGATGGGCGAGGTCCGCGGGCTCGAAGGCGTCAGTCCGGGCACACCGCTCGGATTCACGTCGGCATTCGATGCGCGACGGATACAGTTGGGAGCGAAGCTGAGGTTCTGAGGCAGTCTATCGATAGACTCGACAGACTCGACGGACTCGACAGACTCGACAGACTCAATAGACTCGACCTGCTTTCCTTTCCGAAACTTTTCTATTATTCTCTCCGTAAACCCGAATCCAGGTTTTTCACTCCGCTTTATACTTATGAAAATGAAGCTCGTTTTGTTCGCTTTTGCAGCGACAGCTATCGTTCCGACGTTCGTTTCTGCGCAGTCGTACGCCATCACGAACGCCCGCATCGTAACGGTTTCGGGACCTACTATCGAGAAGGGCACCGTCGTCGTTCGTGATGGTCTGATCGCGGCCGTCGGTGCCGACGCAAAGGCGCCCGCCGACGCTCAGGTTTTCGACGGCACGGGCCTGACGGTGTATCCCGGATTTTTTGATGCATTGACGAATGTCGGAATGCAGGCGCCGCGAACGCCGCCGACGCCAAGTGTTGGTGGTCAGGCCGCTGCCGCGGCGGCCCCGCAGACGGCTCCCCAGACCAATTCGAATTATCCGGCCGGTCTTCGCCCGGAAATTATCGCGATCGACGATCTTCGTGGAGGTGATGCGCAATTCGAGTCAAATCGGAACGCAGGATTCACGACCGTTGTCACCGTCGGTCGTACCGGTATTTTCAACGGTCAATCGGCGATCATCAACCTTGCCGGCGAGACGGTCTCGGGGATGATCGTGAAAGCGCCGTTTGCAGAGCATGTTTCGTTCGCGACCATTAGCGGACAATATCCGGGCTCGCTGCTTGGAACGTTTTCGGCGCTTCGGCAGATGTTTCTGGATGCCCAGCGTCTGCAGGAATTGCAAAGGATGTACGCAGGCAATCCGCGCGCTATGAAGCGTCCCGATGCCGACGCGTCGCTGGAAGCACTGTTCCCGATCCTCAACCGCCAGATGCCGGTCGTGTTCAACGCGAACCGCGAGGTTGAGATCATACGCGCGCTCGACTTTGCAAAAGAATTCAATCTGAAGGCTATCGTTGCCGGCGGTCAGGAAGCGTGGAAGGTCGCTGATCGGCTGAAAGCTCAGGACATTCCTGTACTGCTCTCGCTCAACTTTCCAAAACGTACCGCCGCGGCTTCGGCGGACGCTGATCCTGACGACATGGACACACTGCGCTTCCGCGCCGAGACACCAAAGACGGCGGCAAAGCTACAGCAGGCGGGCGTGAAGTTCGCTTTTCAATCGGGCGGATCGACGACGCTGGCAGATTTCTTTTCGAACGCGGGTAAGGCTGTGGAGAACGGCCTTGCGCGCGATATCGCCGTTCGCTCTATGACGCTTGGATCAGCCGAGATATTGGGCGTCGGCGACCGGCTCGGCTCGATCGAGACCGGCAAGATCGGGAACCTAACGGTCGTGAAGGGGGACCTGTTCGGTAAGGACCGGTTCGTAACGCAGGTGTTTGTGGACGGAAGACCGTTTGAACAGAAACCGCCGCCGGCAGAAAAGCCCGGTGCGGCCCATCCGCCGGGCGCTGCTCCAGCGGGACTACCGCAGGTAGGCGGAAACTATTCGATCACGATCGAAGTTCCGGGACAGCAGCTGACGGGAACGCTTGCGCTGACGCAGCAGGCTGCGATCGTAACCGGTTCGCTGCAGACGCAACTCGGCACGTCGCCGATCAAGGACGGCAAGGTCGCGGCTGAAGGATTTAGCTTCGCGACGACCGTACAGTTTGGCGGCTCGCAGATCGAGATGCTATGGAAAGGTACGGTCACGGGAAATGAGATCCGCGGCACGACCGATTCGCCGCAGGGGAACGTGCCGTTTTCGGGAACGAGGAATCCGTAATTTGTGGCTTTGCCACCCGATGAGCGGAAAGGCTTTGCCTTTCCGATGGACAATGAAAAAAGACCGGCGCGGCTACGCCGCTGGGTTTCGGAGGCGTAGCCTCCATGACGTATGAAAGGACGCGACGGAAAGGCTGAGCCTTTCCGCTCATCGGCGGGCAAGCCCGGTGGCCGTTCTTGTGCTACGCACTCAAGCAGGCAAGACGCCTGCGTTTCGACTATTTAAGTTTATGCGATTACTCACAGGTATTATCTGCGGACTTGTTTTCTTGTTGTCCTCCTTCATTGCCGGCGCTCAAGCCCGCAACGAGGTTCTGATCAAGAACGCGACAGTGCTGACGGCAGCTCGCGGAACGCTCGAAAATACCGACATCCTTATCCGCGACGGAAAGATCGTGAGGATCGGCAAGAATCTAAGCGCGGGAAGCGGAGCGAAGACGATCGATGCGACCGGCAAGTTCGTCACACCGGGCATCATCGACGCCCACTCGCACACGATGATGGACGCCATCAACGAAGGCTCGCTCTCCGTGACGTCGATGACGCGGATCCGCGATGTGCTGAATCACACTGACATTTCTATTTACCGCGCTCTTGCCGGCGGGGTGACCGCGGCGAATCTGTTGCACGGTTCTGCTAATGCGATCGGCGGGCAGAGTTCGACAGTCAAGTTTAAGTTCGGCAAACCGATCGAAGAGTTCCTTGTTCCGGACGCCCCGCGGGGCATCAAGTTCGCGATGGGCGAAAATCCGAAGCGTTCGAGCCAGACGGTTCAGCCCGGCCAGACGCTGCGTTATCCGCGGACGCGTATGGGAACGCTTGAGGTGATTCGCGATGCGTTCGTTCGGGCGCGAGATTACAAGCAGGCCTGGGACGATTTCCGCGCGAAGAAAACGATTGTGCCGCCGCGGCGCGATATGGAGCTTGAACCGCTGGTCGAGATCCTTGAAGGGAAGCGGCTTGTTCACGCACACGGATATCGTTCGGACGAGCACCTGAATCTGATGCTGCTTGCGGACGAGTTCGGATTTCGCGTAGCTACGCTCCAGCACGGCCTTGAGGCGTACAAGATCGCACCGGAGATCGCAAAGCGCGGCACGGGAGTTTCAATATTTGCCGATTTCTGGAGCTACAAGCTTGAAGCCTACGATTCCATTCCCTACAACGCGTACATTCTTTGGAAGAACGGCGTTGTCGTCTCGATTAATTCCGACTCTAACGAGCGAATGCGTCGGCTGAATCTCGATGCCGCAAAGATGATGAAATACGGCGGCGTACCCGAGGAAGATGCGTTGAAGATGATCACGCTGAATCCGGCGAAGCAGCTCGGGATCGACAAACGAACCGGCTCGATCGAGCAGGGAAAAGACGCCGACATCGCTATCTGGAATGCGCATCCGTTCAGCGTCTACTCACGTGTCGAGATGACCTTGATCGAGGGCGACGTTTACTTCGACCGAGCCGTAGACATTCAAAAACGCGCCGAGCTCGCAAAGGAACGCGAGGCACTCGAGAAGCTTGATGTGAACAAGGCTCCGGGCACCGGTGGAACGCCGCCGCGGATCCCGGCGGAAAAGCGATTAGAGCACAGGGATGAGGCCGAATACGGCGATGGAGATCACCAATGATTACCAGAAAGAAAGGGAGAAGGGGAGACGCGGAGAAGGGGAGATCTCAGTCGCACGTTGAGCTTTTCACGCCGCGTCACCGCGTCACCGCGTCGCGATTCTGTCGCTTTGTTCTCTCGGCGTCTTTGTGTCTCTGCGGTTTGATTTCGGCGTCCGCGCAGAGCGACGGTTCGCAGCAGAACAAAACCGGGCGGGCCGGAACATTCGCGATAACCAACGCCCGGATCGTTACGGTCTCCGGGGCTGTCATCGAGAACGGAACGGTTCTGATCCAGGACGGGAAGATCGCCGCCGTCGGTGCCGGTATCAACATCCCGGGAAATGCAGAGAAGATAGACGGCAAAGGATTGTCGATATATCCGGGCATGATCGACGCGAGCACCAACCTCGGACTCGCTGAGATCGGGCAGGGTGCGAACGCGACGATGGACACGAACGAGACCGGCACCATGAACGCAAATGCGAAAGCCATCACCGGTGTTAACCCGCATTCGTCTCACGTAAATGTTACGCGAGTGAATGGGATCACAACCGTCCAGACCGCCCCGTCGGGCGGCGTGATCGCCGGACAGAGCGCGCTTATAAACTTAAATGGCTCGACCCAATCCGATATGGCTGTGTTGCCGGTTGCCGGTTTGGTCATTAACTTTCCCCGCATCTCTACGTTCGGCGGATTTAATCCGAACGCCGGCCCACTGTCAGTCGATTTTAATGAGGCCGTAAAGCGGCGCGATACGCAGATCGACGAGCTGAAAAAGATCTTTACGAATGCTGAAAACTACGTCCGCGCGAAAGAGGCGTACGCGCGCGACAAGAGTCTGCCGAATCCGGCCACCGATCTGAAGCTCGAAGCGATGATCCCGTATATCCGCGGCCAGCGTCCGATCACTTTCACGGCCGAGCGCGAACGCGACATCCGCGCGGTTATCAAGTTCGTCACCGAGATGAAGATCAAGGGCGTAATCGCGGGCGGACAGGAAGCATGGAAGGCCGCGGTCGACCTGAAGAAAAATGATATCGCGGTCATCTACACGAACATTTACAATCTGCCGGTTCGCGACGATGACCCGTACGATTTTCTGTTTGAAGCCCCGGCGAAATTGCAGCAGGCCGGCGTTCGATTTGCGATCTCGACCGGCGACGGCGGCGCGGAGGTGCGAGATCTGCCGTACCATGCCGGGATCGCAGCCGCCTTCGGCCTGTCAAAGGAAGAAGCGCTAAAGTCAGTGACGCTCTACCCCGCGCAGATACTTGGCATCGCCGACCGCCTCGGGTCGGTCGAGGTCGGTAAGATCGCGAACGTCGTCGTGACTGATGGGGATATCCTCGAGCCGCGCACGAATATCAAATACGTCTTCATCGACGGCCGCATGTTGCCGTTAACCAGCCGGCACACAGAACTGTTCGACAGTTTTAAAGACCGGAAAGAAAGTCGGAGACCGACTCCGT
>JBKKAS010000415.1:0-1658 GCA_046714595.1 Pyrinomonadaceae bacterium
ATGGTTGAGTGCTTCGCTGTCGCAGAGCCGAAAGACGGTTTCGACCGCGCCGAAGCGTTCATCGTGTGCACCGAACACCAGCCGCTTTACGCGAGCATTCACGAGGGCGCCGGCGCACATGACGCACGGCTCGATGGTCGTGTACATCGTCGTATCGGTTAGCCGGTAGTTTCCCAGCGTCGACGCGGCCTGCCGCACGACGAGTATTTCCGCGTGTGCGGTCGGATCGTTGTCCATGATCGTCCGGTTCGATGCCGTTGCAAGAAGCTGCCCATCCGAATCGACGAGACACGCTCCGATCGGCACCTCGCCGGCTTCGGCCGCGTCTTGCGCGGCAGCCAGGGCGAGCCGCATATATTTGTCGTCAAACTCCAGCATTACAACTCGCGGATTCGCAAATTCCTTGCATCATAAACGTATTAGTGTAGAATTTGGATTTGGGTGCAGCCCGTTTGGCAGCCAGCTCCTCAAAACCCCTCGAGAGTAATATGAAAGACAATGTTCGGCCCGGGACCCGCCCTGCCGACGATGACATTCACATCACCAACGTTCCCGAATCTTTTCGAGCCTTCGCCGAAGAAGTCCACAAGCGTAATCAAAAGCCGAGGACTACCCCGCTTACGCTTCCCCAAAAACTTGCGCCAGCCGAGTTTAACACGGCGATGGTGCATTTTTATCGGGGCGAGATCCAGCGTTCGAACATCTGGCGCAACCGGCTAGACGCGACGACAAATTGGGCGGTGATCACGGGTGGCGCGACGCTCTCGTTCGTTTTCAGCTCGCCTGACAATCCGCATTTTGCGATACCGATCAACTCGATACTCGTCTCGATCTTCCTGTTTATGGAAGCTCGTCGTTACAGATATTACGAGGTGTGGGCAAATCGCGTGCGCGTGCTCGAGACCGGTTACTTTGCTCCGATGCTCTCGCACCGCACGATCCCGCCGGACAAAGAATGGGCCGAGCACATTTCGGCGGATCTTATCTCGCCGCATTTTACGATCAGCGTTTGGGAGGCACTGGGCCGACGTCTTCGCGCGAACTATTTATGGATCTTCATCCTGCTCGCCGTATCGTGGACGCTGAAGATATACATACATCCTTCGCCCATACCTTCGATCACGACGGAAGACCGACGACTTTTCTGGGACGTGTTTGAAAAACGCGCCACGGTTGGTCTTGCTCCCGGTTGGTTTGTGATGACCGTCGGTTTGCTTTTCAATTTCGCGATCTTCTTTGTCGCGTTCAGCACTCTCAAACTTCGCGATGCCTCGAGCGAGGTGCTGCCGCTTGAAAGTTTTGAGTGGCACCCGCTCAAGCAGGTCTCGGAATGGGCCGAAAGCAGTCTCAAGCGACGCAATACGATCCGGCGTTCCAAAAAGGCGCGCAACCGAATGCGCTCAATCCACAAAACGGAAGCATAGTTTAGTGGTAAGTGGAAATCGGTAAGTGGTAAGTTCGATCTGCTTGCAAGGACTTACCACTTACCGTTTTCCACTTACCACTTTCTCTGCTATTTTTTCCTTAACGACTCTATAAACCAAAAAGGGAGGCTGAATTTGTATGCCAGCAGACTTGGAAGATCGCGGACGAGCGCTTGAGAACGAATATTTTCGTCGTAAGGAACAGGAGCTGATCGAAAAGCTGAAGGGTCATCT
>JBKKAS010000416.1:0-4114 GCA_046714595.1 Pyrinomonadaceae bacterium
GCCTACGGGAAGCGAATCGGACTCGGCGAGGCATAGCCATCGCCGCAGTGCTAAGCGGCAAAGCCGCGGATGATCTGAGTAAATGAGCAAAACAATATTTACCCCACCATTAAAGATTGCAGCCCCCAGGCCCGACTCGTCGCGGGCCGCGGTATCGGAACTTACCTCGGAAGCCTCGCATACTATGATCGTGTTCGAAGACGTGTCTAAATTCTACGGCGAGGTGCTTGGCGTCAATCGAGTCAATTTGCAGATAGCCCCGGGCATCACCAGCCTCGTCGGACCGAACGGGTCGGGCAAGACCACATTGATGAATTTGATGACCGGGCTGCTGAAGCCGACGAACGGTCGAATCAGTGTCCTCGGGATATCGCCCCACGAACCCGAAGCTATCTTTCAAAAGCTGGGTTATTGTTCGCAGTTCGACTCATTTCCACGCGGCGCAACCGCACGCGAGTTTATCGAGTTCTATCTTCGCATTCACGGTTACACCAAACAGCAAGCCGCCGCACTGACACGCGCAGCGATCGAGCGTGTGTCGCTGGTTGAGGCGGCTGACCGTAAAGTTTCGGCGTTCAGTAAGGGAATGCGGCAGCGCGTCCGGCTCGCGCAGTCGATCGCGCACGATCCGTCGGTGCTCGTATTGGATGAACCTTTGAACGGTCTTGACCCAATGGCGCGTGCCGAGATCATTCGCCTGTTTCGCCAGCTCGCGGATGCGGGAATGTATCTCATCATCTCAAGTCACATCCTGCACGAAGTCGATATGATGTCCGACAGCGTCTTGCTTTTGCATAACGGTTATGTCGTGGCGGAAGGTGATGTACACGGCGTGCGCGATGAGATCGAAGAACATCCGATCCAGATTCTGGTTCGCTGCGACCGGCCGCAGACATTAGCCGCGCGCTTGTTTGAACAAGAGTACGTCGTCGAAGCGCGCATCCATGAGGACCGTCAGGGCCTGTTTGTTAAAACGCGCAAGCCGGATGATTTCTACCTGTTACTTAATAAGGTGATCACGGAGCAGAATCTTCAGGTTGAATCAGTCGCGCCTGTGGATGATGATCTGAATGCGGTGTATCAATATTTGATCACGTCGGAGGGGGGGCACGGTTGATGACATAGCACCGAAGGTGCGGCCGGCTCGAGGCAATTTTATAAAGACAGAATGTTAACAGAACCCGATGCAAACCCAGTTAATGTGAATCCCGTAAGGGCGTCTTCCTGGTCGCTGTGGACGCGGCAAGTCCTTGCGATCATGCGTCTGGAGATCAAGAAAAACTTTTTGAGCCGTCGCGCTTTTCTTCTCTATTTGATCGCGGGCATGCCGCTCGTCTTACTGTCTATGCTCGCGCTCTTTCCGCCGCCAACGGATGAGATGCAAAACTTCAGCCAACTCGGCATGGTCTATGCGGCGATATACGGCGGACTCATCCTTCGCACGCTGATCTTCTTCGGCTGCGCGTGGGTCTTTATGAATCTGTTTCGCGGCGAGGTGGTAGACAGAAGCCTGCATTACTATTTTCTTTCACCCGTCAGACGCGAAGTCCTTCTCGTCGGTAAGTATCTGTCAGGACTCATCGCAACGATCGTCTTGTTCAGCATCACGACGGTCGGCTCGATGTTGATACTCTACGGCTGGCTCTTCCCTTTCGAATCCGCTCGATACTTTTTTGACGGTGGTGGTGCGAGTCACTTGCTGGCTTACCTTGGCGTCACGATCCTTGCGTGCATCGGTTACGGCGCGGTCTTTCTGATCGTCGGGCTGTTCTTTCGCAACCCGATCATTCCAGGTCTGTTGCTGTACGGTTGGGAGTGGATCAACTTTCTGCTGCCGCCGCTGTTGAAAAAGATAAGCGTGATCCACTACTTGAATTCGCTCGTGCCGGTGCGAATGTCCGAAGGTCCGTTCGCGGTGCTTGTTGAACCGACGCCGGCGTGGATCTCGGTACCGAGTCTTCTTCTATTAACCGGCGTCGTGCTCTTTCTCGCGAGCCTGCACATACGCCGCATGGAGATCAGCTATGCGGGAGATTAACGCGCACGCGTCCCGGGCAACACTAGTTTTAGGATTAAGCTTGCTGCTTGCCGGCTCGTTTAGCTGTGGCGGGCCACCTTCTTCGCAGGGCGATCAGAGCGGTGTAGATTCCGCGTCAAACGCCGTGCTCGAAATTACCGACGAAATGATCCACGAGCGGATCAACGACGCGTGGATCAGAGAAGTGCCCGAAGAGAATGGAGCCGGTGCACCGATCAGTTGGAACTTCGACCAAAACGAGCCGAAAGAGATAGCCGTCGTCGAAAAACAGGTTGAAGCCACGCGCGCGACGATCGTCTTGGACATCAAAACCACGTCAAGTCCTCGCTCACGCGAGCCACGATACCTGGCCGGGCAAATTCGCACGGAGTGGGAGCTAAGAACCGGCTGGGTACTACGACAGTGGGAAATAGTCAGGTCTGAGAATATCTCGATGAAGTACAGGAATCTTCCAAAGCCGCCTGACCAAAATTCCAATCTTTGATAGCACGACTCTCGACCGGCCGCTCCATCGGATAAGTTTGTTACAGATCTCCGGCGAATCCTGGATGAGCCCTACAGAAGCTCAGCGTTTTATCCTTTCCCTGCACTGATCCTTAAAGGACCCCCCTTTCGAATTTCAGCGATTTTTTTTTGGTCTGTCGCGGTTCAATGTTAAAATCCTGGCATCGATCTATTGGTCCTTCTTCTTCGAACTAAGAGGAGTTACTTCTGTGAGATCTCTGCGAATCAGCCTCTTTCTTTGTCTTTGTCTGTTGCCCGCCGGTACAGCTTTCGCCACCGATAACAGTTTCAAGCTCGATTTTAACGGCGACGGACGAACGGATATAGCTCTTTACCGCGAGGGCTCGCGTTCCCCCGACACGGCTCCCCAGCCGTCCACCTGGTATTTTCTGAATACCGCGACGGGTGAAGTGAATATCGAGCGGTGGGGGCGAAGTCTCGACGTTCCCGCACCGGCCGATTACGATGGTGATGGCAAAACCGACATGGGAATTTATCGCTGGTGGGATTTTGAATCCGGCGATACCAATGAATGGTGGCTTCAGAAAAGCTCGGGCGGACATCAGGTAATCCTGTCCTACGAACTCGGCTACTATAAATTTAATCGAAACTACCTCGGCGACGGCAAAGCCGAGATCGGGCAGCTATACCAGATCGATATTAGCCAGACCCCGGGCGAAAATTGTTTCATCAGTGTGTACTTCGTCGCGGACCTGATCGGTAATGTCCTTCGAAAAACGGTCGGCAATACGTGCAATGTAAACCCCACGCCGATTCCCGGCGACTATAATAACGACGGGCGAAGCGACATCGCCGTATTCGAAAATCACACGTTTAAGGTCTGGCTTCCACCGTACAACGCAGGATACACCCAGCCCGATCTCGTCCAGACGCTGGACATCGATATCCCCACACCGGGAGATTACGAAGGCGACGGAAAGACCGATTTTGCCGGCGTGAAGGCGGTTAACGGCAGACTGATCTGGCGCATTAAGCAGAGCAGCACGTCGGCCTTGATCGAGGTGGATTTCGGTTTCGCGACCGATAAACCCGTCCCCGGTGACTATGACGGCGACGGCTGGACCGATATTGCGATCTGGCGTCCGAGCGATGGAAGTTGGTGGATATGGAATACGAGCAATAGCGTCGTATCTTCCTGGTACTTCGGCTATCCAACGGATACGCCTTTGGCAATGCCGGTAATTCCCTTTAGCCCAGTCTAATAATGCTGGACCAAAATCTTCACAACGTCGATGAACGTTCAAAAATTAATAAATCTCGCCTTGTTGATGGCAGCGATCCTGCTTATCGGTTTCTGCATGACATTTCCGGTATCGGCACAAATCGATTCGGATCCAAATTCACCGACGCCGGTCTTACTGAGCGCGGGTGATTCGACGCGCGCGCTGGCGATACCCGAAACCGGAAGATCTATCCGCAACGGCCTGCCGAAAACGGGAAGCCGTGCGCTGGACCTTGGGTCGAGGGTGATCTTGTATGTCACTAACGTCGACCTATTGAAGGGCGAAGGTGCAACTGCGTTTCGGGTTTATGCCGAAGACGCGCGCCGAA
>JBKKAS010000417.1:0-1848 GCA_046714595.1 Pyrinomonadaceae bacterium
CCGGCTTCGACATTCGCCTTGAGTAAGTATTTGGAAAGCGCCGAAGCGATACGCGGCCGCAGGTCGTCCGCCGACAATCCTCGTGAATCGGCCGCACGCGCCAGCAGCAGCGAGATCGCTTCCTCGACAGTATGGAGATGTTTTGCGGGCACGACGCTCATTCGTGGATCGGAGAGAAGTCTAGCACTGGTTTGATGTGAGCCGGAACCGTGGCGTTTGTCCTGCGTAAAGTTTATTTGCGCGGGCGACGGTAGCCGACGCGAAAACTCCCCTCCTATCCAGAAGGGGAGCCCGCTCCACACATCGTTACTTCAGATGTTTATGCAGATAACTAATTATCTTGTACCCATCCAGATACACCCACGGCTTTTCGCCGAGCGTGTAGTGGCCGCACGGGATCGCCGCCTTGCTGTGCTTGATCTTGTGACGCCGGAGAGCGCGCATCGTCTCGCGGGACAGATCGACCGGAAAGCTTAGGTCGTACAGCGTGTAGATGTATCGCTGTGGCCGCGGAGCCTGAGCCGCAAGTTTTTCCATATACGCCATCGGCGAAACCGGCAGCCAATACTGGCGAAGATCATCAAGCTCGATATTGTCGCCAAAGCCGTCGCGGACGTGATATGTCGAGAGGCCGTGCCATACGACGTCGGCCATGTAACCCGACACGTGGTTGAAAACTGCAGCGTCGATCGCAGGATCATGGACGAACGCGAGGAACGCCACGCATGAGCCGATACTGGTTCCGACAACTCCGATCTTTTCGTAACCCTGCCGTTTGAGCCACAGGACGCACGCACGCGTGTCGGCAACCGACTGGCGAATCGATTGAAGCGAACGGCCCACGTTTGGTGCAACAAGATAGTCTGCCCGCTCAAGCTCCGGCGGCATACGTTCTTCGTGATAGGGAAGCGTCACGCGTAAAGATGAAAAGCCGACCTTGTTGAAAAACTTGCACAGGTCGAAATACGTTCCGGCTTTCGCGTTCCAGTGGGGCAGCACGATCACAGCAGCGCGGTGATTCTCGTGCGGGAAGTAGGTTGCGTAGGCGGTGTTGTTCTCGACCGATGGAGTTTGAACTGAGCTGGTCCAAGTAAGTGTTTTGAGTTCCGGCTTTAGCCGGCTGGATTCTGACTCGTGCGGACCGCCAGCCGCCTGAAGGCGGGACTCAAAACTAGCCGCCTGAAGGCGGTACTCAAAACTTTTAGGGATTGAAAAGTATTCATCGCTGTTTGCGATCGTCTGTGCCGAATAAGCGGCGAACAGCTCATGCGGATCGGCGGCGTCACGTTCGTGCCCGATAAATTCCGTTCCCCACTCGAACGGCCGCACAACGCGATTGTCGTTTAGCATCGCGAAGTGCCGTTCGCGTTTGTGCATGTAGCGCTTTAGCATCGAGCAATTGGCAATTGGCAACTCGCGGTCAGCGATCGACGTCTCATTGCGAAGTTAGTCATTAGATTGTTATCAGGGCTTATTGCCGACGGCTGACTGCTGGCTGCCCTTTATCAATGGCTGGGCATTGCTGAGAACTTGTTCGTAGAAGGAAATATATTGCGGAATAATTTTGTCCGAACCGTAGCGTTGGATCGCAAGCTCGCGGCCTTTTTCTCCGAATGCACGACGGAGGTCTTCATCTTTCAGCAGCCGAAGCGTGTCCTAACTAATCTTTTCGACGTAGCCGATGTCTCTCAGATAACCGGTCTCGCCCTCGGCAATAACTTCCGGGATACCGCCGATGCGTGTCGCGATCACCGGAACTTCGCACGCCTGTGCTTCGAGAGCCGCAAGGCCAAATGATTCCAGTTCGGATGGGAGCAGGAACACATCGGCAACGCCGAGATAGTCGGC
>JBKKAS010000418.1:0-1513 GCA_046714595.1 Pyrinomonadaceae bacterium
GCAGTGTCCTCGTCATCCGGGTGTGCACCGATCATCAACGCGCTCGCGGTCGTGTTAAGGCGCTTCAGCGACTGAGCCAAGCCGAGAGCGCCCTGGTCGTAAACCGGCCGGATCTGCGCGGATGTATTTAACCGCAGAGACGCAGAGACGCAGAGAAGGAGAGAGAACAATGCGAGGAATCTTCGTGATCTCATTGACTCAAGTGTACCTAAATTTTGTTCTTAAGTGCTCGGCGTGTCAGCGTCTCGGCGGTTAGGTTCGGTAAGGCTTATCAGGTATCCCATCAATACAGTCACCAGGCAGCCGATGACGTTGAACCAAAGAAACTCGATCGACGTGTAAATGCTCGCGATCCAAACCGATGTGATTCCGAACAGCAGGCCGAAGAACGCACCACGTGAGCGCGCACGCTTCACTGCAAATGCGAGGACGAAAACACCCAGCAGCGAACCGTAGAAAAACGAGCCGAACTTGTTGACCACCTCGATCAATGACCCAAGATTGGTCGCAAAGATCGCGACAATGCACGCGAAAATTCCCCAGATGAATGTCGATATGCGGCCGACCATTACGTAATGGCCGTCACTCGCTTCGGGAGCATACAGCCGGCGATAGAAATCGATCGTCGTCGCCGTCGCGAGCGCGTTAAGCTCAGCCGAGATCGACGACATCGCCGCAGCGAAGATGGCCGCGATGATCAAACCGATCACACCCATCGGCATATTTTCGAGAACGAACGTCGGGAAAACATAGTTGATGTCGTTGAATTTCGGATCGCTTGTTTCGCGAATAAACGCGACCGCTTCTTTCCGGCTTTCGTTAAATTTCTGATCCGCTGCAATATATGCTTCGCGAGTTCCAGCCTCGTTTGTCGAGAACTCGACCGCCGCGGCTCGCCTTTCGGCATGTGCCGTCTCGTAATTTCGGCTTATCGCCTGGAATTCCGCGCTAGCCTGCGCCTTGGCAACCTCGCCCCGGTTGAAGACGATCGGCGGAGCGTTGAACTGATAAAAGACGAAAACCAGGATGCCGATCAGCAGGATGAAAAACTGCATCGGGATCTTGAGAAACGCGCTCATAAGGAGAGACGTCCGCCCTTCGTCGACTGACTTAGCAGTCAAAAATCGCTGAACCTGGCTTTGGTCGCAGCCAAAGTATCCGAGCATTAGAAACAAGCCGCCGATCAGCCCCGACCAGATCGTGTATTTTTCCTGAAGATTGAAACTGGTGTCGACCGTATTCAATTTGCCGAGGCTCCCGGCGAGGTGAAGCCCGTCGAAGAGCGTTACGCCAGGTGGAAAGCTCCAGATGATCACAATAAAACAGACGCCGAGACCGAAAAAGATGATCACCATCTGCTTTACATCGGTCCACGTCACGGCCTGTACGCCTCCGAAGACCGTGTAAACGGTTGTCGACATTCCGATCGCGAAGATCGTCGCGATCAAGTTCCAACCAAAGACGATGGACAGCACGATCGCCGGTGCGGAGATGATCGTCCCGACACCTAGGC
>JBKKAS010000419.1:0-3722 GCA_046714595.1 Pyrinomonadaceae bacterium
CATATAGCGAGGCCTCACGTTCCGTATCGTTTTCTTTAAATGGTGACATGCTAGGCCGTGAGACCTATAAAGAAATTCACTTATTTAATACAACCACGAATGCGCTAAAGAAGCAGTTTTTTGGCACAACGGATTCTCGTGTTGAAGCCATGGCATTCTCACCCGATGGGAAAACCGTTGTGACTGCAGGAACCAGCGGAAAGTTGCAGATGTTTGACGTTGAAACTGGGGTGGAAATACGAAGATTTATTGGGCACGAAAAGCAAATCAATAGTGTCGCTTTTTCCCGCTTCAATACGCTTGCGACAGGAAGCAACGACAAAACCGTTAGTCTATGGAACGCCGAAACAGGCGATGTCATTCGAAGTATTACAGACTTTTCTTCCCCGGTATGGGGTGTCGCTTTTTCGCCCGATGGAAAGACGATCGCGACGGCAAGCGGTGGCGAGATTACTATGACGTATGCCGGAAATGGCCCCGCAACGGCGACTGCGAACAGCATTCAATTGTGGAATGTCGAAACTGGCGAGAAAATCGAGAGCTTCGGAGGCCAATTTAAATCATTTTCGAGCAAAATTACCGGATCAAAATCCGTGGCGTATTCGGCAGACGGGAAGTATATCGCCGCCGGTTCGTTTGACGGTAAGGTTTATATTCGTGACAACACGACCAAGGGGTTAAAAAAGCTCGAAGGGCACAACGACGTTGTAAATTCGGTCAAGTTTTCGGCCGACGGGAAATATGTGATATCGGGCAGCTCGGATTCGACGACGCGAATCTGGAGCACTGCGACCGGACAGGAGGTCTGCAAGCTCGTAACGTTTCGCGACGGAACATGGGCGGTTGTTGATCCGCAAGGACGTTACGACGCGCCGAATGGCGGCGAGATCGACGGGATACAGTGGGTCTACGGCAACGAGACGATCGCGCTGAACCAGCTAAAGGACGTTTTTTATACGCCGAATCTCTTGCCCCGCCTGCTCGGTTATAACAAAGAGCCGCTGCGTCCCGTCCCCAATCTGAATAGCCTCAAGCTCTTTCCAAAGATCCTTGAACAAAAGGTCGATGAGACGAGTGGCCGTCTTACCGTCAAGCTGCAAAATCGCGGCGGCGGTATCGGCGCGGTACGTATTCTCGTCAACGGCAAACTCGCCACCGAAGACGCCCGCGATGCGAAGCTCGAGGAAAATCCAAGTGTTGGAGAAGCCGTTGTTACCTTCGATCTAAATGCGAGTGCGGGGTTTGATCCGAAGTTTAAGAACACGATCGAGGTGATCACAAACAACTACGATCCTCAAACAAAGAAAGGCTATATCAGCAGCCGGTCCGATCCTCTTACGATAGCGGCGCGTACCCAACGCCCGGTCACGCAACCAAAGCTATTTGCGATTATCGCCGGTGTGTCGGATTACAACGGCGAACAGATCGATCTGAAGTTCGCAGCTAAGGACGCAGAAGACTTTGCACATGCACTCGGCATCGGCGCGCGTCGCCTGTTCTGTCCCAAGGAGAATCCGGACTGCACCGAGAAGGTTGCGATCAAGCTGTTGACAACCTCCGGCGCTCAAGGCACTCGCTTGCCGACGAAGGCAAACATCAGATCGGCGTTCTCGGAAATTGCAAAAGAAGCCGGCCCCGACGATGTGTTGGTTGTGTATCTTGCGGGTCACGGCGCGAGCTTAAGCCTCGACGGTGTGGACAACTACATGTACCTGACGCAGGAAGCAGATCAAGCCTCAAAGCAGGTTCTGCAAATAAGGGAGTACCGCGATGCCGCGACCATTTCCAGTACCGAGCTTTTAGACTGGATGACGCAGGAGAAATGGGTTGAGGGAAAGAAGGGAATTCAGGCCCTCAAGCAGGTCATGATTCTCGACACTTGCGCCTCCGGAGCATTTGAACAGAAAGTGTCCTTGCAAAAAACCCGTGACCTCTCGGCCGACCAGGTCCGCGCGTTAGAGCGGTTAAAAGATCGAACGGGACTGCACATATTGATGGGGAGTGCGGCGGACGCCGTTTCTTACGAAGCCAGCCAGTACGGTCAGGGTTTGATGACTTACTCGCTGTTGCAAGGAATGAAAGGCGCCGCCTTGAAAAATCAGCGATCGCTCGAAACACAGACACTTTTCGACTACGCCGCGAACGAGGTTCCCAAAATGGCTGCGGGGCTTGGAGGCATTCAAAAGCCAAGGGTCTTTGGCTCGACCAGCATCCCGATCGGATTGATGGAAGATGCAGACAAAGAAAAGATAAAACTCGAATCGGTAAAACCGATCCTGCTACGTCCCAACCTCGTTCTTGCGGGCGAAACAGGAGCTGACATTTTAGGATTGACCAGTGAGTTTAGACTGCTCCTTGATGATGCAAGCGAGGCAAGATCCCGCGGAGCCGGATCCGGCAGTAACAGCGCTCTACTCGTCTATATCGATGAGGATAAATTTCCCGGAGGGCTGCGCGTAACGGGGACGTATACGACGGATGACAAAGGCGTAATAAAACTAAAAGCGTTTTTGTGGAAGAGTCTGACAACGCCGATTCCTTTGCCCGAAATCACGGCCAATGCTTCGAACGAAGTCGTACGGCTGCTGTTGGACGAAGTGCTCAAGGCGCTGTAAGGTCGCAGTCCGCCTAATTTCAAATGCGATCCGAACGCGCCGTACTCGCACCCCTACTTCTGGTCGCCGTTCGTGCTGATAGGGAATTGGAGATGAGATCATGAAGTACATTCTCGCCAAAACGACGACTCGACGTCTCGTGCTGCTTTTTGCATTGCTAATCCTCTCATCGACGATACAGGCCCAGCGGCCGAACAAACCGGCACAGGTTCGCGGGTATGAAAAGGCGTGGGAATTGTATTACCAGGGCGAAGCGTTTAGAAAGACCAACACTGTCGACTCGAAAAGGGCGGCGATCGAAAAGTATATTTCGGCGGCGACGATCTTCGACGAGATCGGAAGCCGTTCGGACCTGGCTTTGACGCTTCACATGATCGGTTATGTTTACAACTCGCTCGGCGAGAGCAAGACCGCGTTGACGTTTTACGAGCGAGCCCTGCCGATCTTTCGATCGCTGGGCGAGCGAAAGGGTGAGTCAGATCTCCTGCTCAATATCGGAGCGGTCTACACCACACTCGGCGAAGGGAAAAAGTCGCTCGCCTATTCTGTCCAGGCCCTTGCGATCCAGCAAGAGGTTGGCGACAAACGGGGAACCGCGAATTCGCTCACGGATATCGGTTCTTCTTACAATGCGCTTAACGAGTATCAGAAAGCGCTCGAGTATCTGAACAAGGCATTGCTGCTTCATCGGACGGTCGGTAATCCCGGCGGCGAGGCGGTAGCGCTTTTTAATATCGGGCTGGCTTACGGCGAGCTCGGCGATAACCGGAAGGCGATCGGGTATTACGACCAGGCATTGCCAATCCTAAAGGCCGTCGGAGATAAGGCCGGCGAGGCCGCTACCTTAGTTAACCTCGGCGGTGTTCACAATGAACTTGGTGAGAATCAAAGGGCCTTCGAATATTTCAAGCAGGCGATCTCGATTATCCGGACCATCGGTGACAAGCATCGCGAGGCGGCGACCCTTCACAGCATCGGCGCGCTTTATGCGGAACTCAGCGAAAATCAAAAGGCTATCGAGTACTACGGCCAGGCGTTGACGCTTCTGCAAGCCGTCGGAGACCGCAATACGGAAGCGGACCTGCTAAGCAACATCGGATTGCTGCA
>JBKKAS010000420.1:0-3848 GCA_046714595.1 Pyrinomonadaceae bacterium
GGCCCAGGAGAGGCAGCGAATTGTAAGGACTATTTCAAGCCGCCCGACCAACCAACCACCGATTCCTTCAGACACGACAGATAAAACCAAATCACTTACTTCTTCAATTCCTTCAAACGTTCCGACAGCTCGAGCTATTCTAACTAACGCTCTTGTCGTTCAACCGCAAAAACAGCCCCTGGTTAAAAAGACTGTTTCCTCCAGCGCAATGCACGCCGCCGCCGCATCATTTACCTCGGGTCGGCTTGTTTATGGGGCTTCCGCGTCGTCTCGGATGATGAGCGGGATCGAGTCGCGACTTGGAATTCCATATAGATACGGCTCGACGGGACCGAATCGTTACGATTGCTCCGGATTTGTTTGGAGCGTTTTTAACGAAGCCGGTATTAACTTCACCCGCCAAAGCGCGAGAGGCTTGTGGTCGATGTCAATTCCGGTGGCCGGAGAGGACCGCTACAAACTCGGTACTTTGGTTTTTCTTAACGGGCTCGGGCATATCGGGATCGTTGCCGACGAAAACGGTTTTTATCATGCTTCGTCGAGTAAGGGCATCACATACTCGCCATTTAAGGGCTACTGGGAAAGCCGTATTGTCGGGTTTAGACGTCTGCCCACGGGGCCGAGTCCCGACCTCATCATGGATGAAAATCCGGATCTTGCACGCTAATTCTTGTTACATCAAATTAAGAGCCCCGGACGATGCAAGCGTTGTCCGGGGCTTTCGATTTTCTATATGCTTTATCAAGCGATAAAGCCTGGACGCGAAACCGAATCGGAGCATTCGTAAACAGTCGCAATTTTATCGATCGCAACATAAGCCGCCTTTTCATCCTCGTCGCGAAGGTGCAAAACGCCGTTCCGCACATCTATGACCTCTCCGCGCAGAATCGCTCCCGATCCGCAGCTCACATCGATCTTCTTACCCGTCAGGTTCCTAATAAGTTCTTCCATTAAAAATTCCCTTTCTTAAGACGTAAATCTCATCGCCGCCCATCTCTCTTAGGGCGACTTATCCATATCTTACCGACTTCGTTTCGATGCACCAAGAACGCGGTCGAAGTGATCCGTGCGCGTGACTCCTTCCCGGGAAGACCGATAGTTCAATTTGACCGAGGTCCACTCCGGATATTTCTGAAAAGTAGAGATTAGAAAACTTTTTTTATCTTTTTCGGTCACCCTGACCGAAGCTGCGATCATTATGAAAGATTCGTGTTGACACTGTACTTACATTGTTTTATTGTGTTTAACGGATAGTCCCGTCCACCCTCACTCTCAGTTTTCAATCCACGACCTTTACCACCCAAACAAATTCCTCGGAGTAACTTCAAAATGAAAAAACTAACTATCCTTTTCCTGGCCTTCGCAGTTAGTCTCTTGGCAGCCGGTTCCTTTCTAACCGTTCAAACGTCCGGTCAAAAGAACAAGTTCTAGCGATCCAATCAGCCTATACCTAATCAATATATTGTCGTTCTTAACGAAGACTATGTCGGCCGATCGGCCCACGCATCTGAGGTTGAAGCAGAAGCCCAATTCCTTTCCTCGCTATACGGCGGAGAAATGAGCGCAGTGTATTACAGTGCGCTGAAAGGCTACTCGGCGACAATGTCGCCGGACCAAGCTGAGGCGCTTAGCCGCAATGAGCGCGTGCTTTTCGTCGAGGAAGATTCTGTGATCTCCATTTCGGAGACTCAAACGAATGCTCCCTGGAATCTGGATCGGGTAGATCAACGCGCACTTCCGCTCAATACCACTTACGCCTATTCGCAGTCGGGGGCGAGCGCCCATATCTACATACTCGACACTGGCATCCGCGTGACGCATCAGGAATTCGGTGGTCGCGCATCGGTTGTATTCGACGCGTTGAACGACGGGCAGAACGGCCTCGATTGCAACGGCCATGGAACTCACGTTGCCGGAACCGCCGCCGGAGCAACCTACGGCGTTGCGAAAAACGCCTTCGTACATTCAGTGCGCGTGCTACCTTGCGGTGGAGGCGGTCAGATATCTGATTTGATTCTAGGTGTTGATTGGATCACGGCTAACCGGGTGAACCCAGCAGTTGCCAATATCAGCATTACCGCTCCGGGCGGCTCCCCGGCCCTGGAGAGTGCTGTTTCGAGTTCGGTCGCGTCCGGAGTGACGTACACAATCGCCGCTGGAAATAGTGCTTTGAACGCGTGCGACTTCACGCCGGCGCGCACACCGAATGCGATTACGGTAGGCGCGACATGGCAGATAGATGCGCGCGCCCAGTTCTCTAATTACGGACCTTGTATTGACCTGTTTGCACCCGGATACGAGATCGTGTCGGCGGGTATCGCTAGCGATTCGGCGACCCGGATGTTAAATGGAACATCGATGGCCGCTCCGTTAGTTGCGGGTGTGGCAGCGATCTATCGTGCTGCAAATCCGTCGGCAAACCCTGCAGCCGTGGCTGAGGCCATTGGTAATGCGGCGACGGCCGGCATTGTTACGAATATCGATGGCACGTCACCGAACAAGCTTCTCTATTCCTGGGTCAGCGGCGCGCCGGGACCAACACCCACACCGACGCCGACCGTTACACCGACGCCGACTCCTACGGCGACTCCGACACCTAGTCCAACACCCAACGGCCGCGTAACGGTCAGGAAGCGAGTTCAGAACTCGAATGGCGGAACTTCGTCGACAACTGCGTTTCCTTATCAGGCGACCAACATCACGACATCAAGTTTCAGTCTGATAAGCAACCAGGAGTTTACCGATCCGAACGTATCAGGTAGTGGTCAAATGATTTCGGTAACGGAAGCGGCTGTCGCCGGATGGCAACTCGTCTCTGTCGCATGCGTCGAGACGGGCGGCCAAACCGTCCCGAATACGACCGTCGACGTAGCAAATCGTCGGGCGAACATCCTGGTCGAAAACGGCGAAACCGTGGAATGCACGTTCACGAGTGAGGAGCTTGTTCCGACCGCTGCACACGCATCTATTTCCGGTCGAGTTGTGGATTCGAGTGGAATGGGCGTGCGCAATGTTCGGCTGACACTATTTAACGCGTCAACTGGTGCTACGGTCACCGCAAGAACCAACAGCTTCGGCTTCTATTCGTTCACAGAGATGGAAGTCGCTACGTTCTACGTTCTAACAGCACTCAGCTCGAGGCGGCAGGTCATCCCCAACAACCAAAGGTCATTCACCCTAACTGACGATCTGGCCAACCTCGATTTCCTCGTTGAAGGCCCAGGTTTGTAACGTTGGGGTGATAGCATCTCCCCGATAACGGGAAGCTAGGTCGGACTAAGTGTCCGGCCTTTTTTGCGCCTGTCTTACCGGCAATAGGCATATCGCAACGGCGCCGTCCTTGAAACTGGCAAAACCCCTAGTTCTTTACGTCATTTGATACTAAGAAACGGCTTTATAGGTCGTCCCCGACGTCGGATGGCTTTATTTTCTGGAAATTAAATAGATTCGTGGTATATTCACACCATAGGATTTTAGTTTCACCTGAAAAGACCTCCCTTCTGGCTTTCTATCAGTAAGTTAGCCGTGCGATTTTATCGTTGCTATTGGCGGAGCTGAGGGTCAACACGGGTTTTTTTTGTAATCATGTTCCGGCGCCGTCGGGACTGTGGAAAAAAAGTCTTGACATTCAACGACGACTTTTGTTAAACAGTCACACACGGCTTAATTTTAACGATTCGCCCTATTTGGAAATAAGGGACTTTTCTACGTTTTTGGAAACACACGCTTATTCTGTGTTTCTGCGAACCAAGCAGGAAAGTCTATTGCCCGAAAGGGTCTTGAGAGAGAGGAGTAAATTATGTTTCCCCAATTAAGTTTTATGAACAGAACCAATGCGACGCGGCTAG
>JBKKAS010000421.1:0-8258 GCA_046714595.1 Pyrinomonadaceae bacterium
GTCTTGTACATCGACTCGTCGTAAAAGTTCTTGTTTTTTTCTTTTACGTGCTCTAACTCATTCTCGATATTGTTGGCGTCCCAGACGCGAAGAATATCGCGGCCCTCCATGTTGAAATGGATCTGCGTCGATGCGATCGTCGTTTGCGTCCCAGTTCCCGACAGGCTGCCGGTGCCAAAATTCATGGCGTCCGAGCGCATCACTTCGTAGGCGTTGTAGCCGAGTCCGGTTCCGACCCGGCCGGCACGCGTCCGGCCATATCCCATGTAGATCGTGACGACGTCGTCCGGCTGACCCGGAGCGATCCATACCGGGACGGGCTTTTTAAGATCCGCGCCCTGATAATTCAGCGTGGCGAGATCGGAGAACATATTTGTTCCCTTCGAATTGATAAAACTTGTCGGGCGCTCACCTCCTGAACGCTCGCGCGGATCGTTACCCTGATTGAAACCGAGCCGTCTTGCGGTGTTCGGGCTGATGAGGGCGACGTTCTCCCAGGTGACCTTGTTTATTGGATTGGGTAATTCCTGAAGCCATCCGTTATTGGTGAACCGCCCGTCATAGACGCACGGGTCGGGAAGTATCGAGATCTCAAGTGAGTTGTTGTTTGCGGGGGGCGTCGACGGCTGCGACATGAACGCCGCGTTTACCGACATCGACTTCGTCGCCGTCGCACTGTTCGGAATTACTCCGTCGTGAACTATCTTCCGCCAATTGTCTTCGAACGAGCGAGTCGGGGCCGCTGCAGCTCTTTGTGCCGGTTGGGCTGCAGCCGGTGAAGACTGAGCAGCGGTGGCTGGCGATGCTGCTGGCGTAGCGGCAGTTTGAGTTTGAGCGTTGGTCGCCCCGCGCGTCGCGGTCGAAGCCGCGGTCGAGCCTCGCGTTTCATTGCCCGGCGCCGAAGCCGTCGTCGATGCAGGCGCTGCCGCGGCAGCGGGCGCACCCATATTCATGTTCTGCGACTGCCAGTACGTACGGATGATGTCGTAATCTTTCTGTTCAAAATTCTCGCGAAAGAAAAGTTGAACGACCTCGTTAATACTGTGACTATCGTAAAGCGGTTGGATAAGCGGCTGCATGATCGAAACCGTTCCGTCGTACGCACGCGTATCACCCCAGCTTTCGAGATAGTGCTTCTCAGGAATGTGCCAATGGCAGACCTCCGCCGTTTCATTGAAATGCGAACCGACGTGAACACGGAGCGGTACCTTTGTATCAAGGCGCTCGAACGTAAGCTTTAAGTCGGCAGGCGTATCGTAGACCGGATTTCCACCGAGGATGACGAGCATCTTGACGCGTCCCCCGTCGATGTCGGCGATCAATTCCCGAAGCTGCTCAATCTGCGTTTTCTCGGACGGCGTGAACGGATCGGAATACACGACGGTTTGCCCTACGTTGCCTAGTGCGGCGTTCATCGCATGTGCCAGCGCGTGAACGACCGGCGGCTGATTATCGCCCGCGACAACGATCGAGCGCCCGCGATGCGCCTGCAGGTCTTTCGCCATCGCCGCGATCCATTGTGCGTTTTCGGTGTACGTCGAGCTTGCTCCGGACACGCCAAGCGCGGCAGCGACCGCTTTAGCGATCTCCGGCATTTGACTCGGCTTCGCTGCGATCCGATGATCGGCCTTCGCACCGGTCAGCGTCATCGTTGTTTCGATCGAATAAAGCCGGTTGATGCTCTTATTATCGCCGCGGAGATTCTTGCGTTTGGCGTAATCCTTAATGTACCGGACGTTAAAGTCGGAAAAGATGTCTTTATCGAGAGTCAGAATCCGATCGGCGAGATCGTATTTGTAGATCGTCTGGACGGGTGAGCCGAAGGCGAGCCGCGCTCCCGCGATAGCGTTGTCGTTATTTACCGGTTCGTATTGATACCAGCGTGCGTTCGGCATCTCCGAAGCCACCTGCCGGAATTGCGCGAGCAGCGTCGGCGACGTTACCGTCTGAGTCAGAAACCTGACACCTGCGCCGCCATCAGCGCGATTTTCTTCGACCGCAGAACGCAAGCCCGTCATGAAATTCTGCCAGGTCTTGGGTGAACCGCGGAACATGACCTCCTGCGAGCGGTCGGGATCGTACATGTCGAGCAGCGAAGCTTGCGCAAGTACGTCCGTCGCCCCGAGACTTCCCGGATGTTCCGGATTCCCTTCCAGCTTCACCGGCCGTCCATCGAACGATTTCGCAAGCAGCCCGGTTGCGACACCGCCAAGCGTCATCGCGGTAGCAAAGAAAAGCGGTCGGCCGGGAAGCATGTCCTGTTCCGGCCGAACGTAGGGAACGATCTTCTCGGGAGGCTGGATAACGCAGCCTGAAAGTCCCGCCAGAGCAAGCGTCCCGCCCATCAGCTTTACAAACGTCCTGCGGCTGACATCGTTGTCCCAATCTTCGGAATGGACGGGAAACTCGCGCTTCACGAACTCTTCAAATTCGGGTGTATCGACAAACTCATCGACACTGCGCCAATATTCCTTGCCGTTCTGAGACAAGATCTTGTCTCGCATCAATGCAAAGTTGTTTTTACTGTCCTGGCTGGGCATTTTTGTTCCGTAAGCTACTTGCCACCGAGCACACCGAGTGTGGTCAGAGCGGATTCTAATCGATCAAATCGGTAAAACATCTCCGTGGCCTCTGTGGCTAAGCTTCATATTTCATCGGTGACAAGTCGAACAGCTTGTCATTATTTCTTTACTGCGAATTTTGTACTTTTCTTTCAGATCGATCCGTTCCTCGTTTGTGAGGTCACCGTCTTGCCACTGCATGTTGTAGATCTCAGATTTCGGCCGGATAAACTTCTCGGGCTCGCGGTGGCATGCCAAACACCATTCCATCTGCAGTGTATTTTCCTGATAGACCGCGGGCATATTGTCGATCTGGCCGTGACAGGTCGAACAACCGACTCCTTTCGCGACGTGAATACTGTGATTGAAATACGCAAACTCTGGCAGGTCGTGAACGCGTTCCCACTCAATCGGTTTGTTGTCGCGGAAGCTGGCGCGCACCGGCTCTAGATAAGGGCTATCCGCCCAGATCTGGCTATGACAGTTCATGCACGTTTGCGTTGCGGGCATTCCGGCGGACGCCGTTGTCTCGACAGTCGAATGGCAGTAACGGCAATCGATGCCGTCATCGCCTACGTGATGCTTATGGCTGAATTGGACCGGCTGCTGTTTTTCGAGGTACCGACCGGTTAGATAAGACGATCTTGCAACCTGCGTGTAAACATAAAACGCCGTCCCTGCAAGAACGACGCCGAGGATCATGCTTATCCGAGCGATGTTGTTTGCACTTTTATGAAAAAATTGCGCCATTTATCAAGTTTCTCGTTAGGCCCGAATGATAAACCTCAACGGATGCCTGGCTGGTGAGGGCGCCTGGCCGGTCTTCGCAACTAGCTGAATAGAATTGAGAAAGGTTCCGTAAAACTTTTTTACAATTCTACTAAATCTCGTAAATTCCGCAAATACCTCATCTAGAAAATAATTCCCGATGTAACTGTTAGCAATGATTCGCGAAATTAGCGTTGCTCATTAGTTAAATAATGATTTTATAGCTTGTAGGATCAAGCCTGATTTGCGATCAGCGCCGCGCCGGCCGCGGCCGCATTCTCGCCGAGCTCGCCGGCCACAATTTCCGCGTTTTCGAATGATGGGCCGAACGATAACTCGCGCGCCCTTCGAACCACCGCGTCGAGCACGAGATGCCCGGCGTGCATGATCTCGCCCCCGATAACGATCTTCTCGATATTTAGCAGATTGATGACGGTCGCGATCGCTGTTCCGACGTAGCTACCCGTCCGCTCGAGCATGAGGCCGGCAAAGTCGTCGCCGTTCTCGGCAGCTTCGACGATCCGGCGGATCGATATCTGTTCTTCTTCAAGCTTGTTCAGCGACGACGTGCTGTCGCGATTGAAACGGCTGCGAGTCCGGCGGACGATATTCGCAGCCGAGGCTACGTCTTCGAGCCGCATACCGTCGGAGTTGATTGCAACGTAACCGAATTCGCCGGCAAATCCGGAAACGCCCCTCCAGATTTCATTCTCCAGGATCAACGCACCGCCGACGCCGACGCCGAGCGTCGCATAGAACAGGTTGGCGCTGCCGCGTCCGGCTCCGAGCTTCAGTTCGCCGTACCCTGCGGCATTGGCGTCGTTCTCGACTACCGCCTTGATGCCGGTCGACTTCTCGATCTCAGCCGCGAGATCGATCGCGGAATGTTCCGGAATGTGAGCCGAATACGCTACGCGGCCCGAGTCGCGCCGAATAAGTCCCGGCACGGCAACGCCGATCCGCTCGAACGGACCAAATTTGTCCTTAAGTCCCTCGATAAAGGCGTTAAGCTGCGGAAGGGTTCCTTCGGACGGGTCGAAAACGGATGTTTCGCTTTTCGTGTCTTCACCCGAGGTGTCGAGACAAACGGCCCTTAACGACGCAACCGACGCTTCGACACCGACGAGCTTCGAGGCCGGATCAACAGATTCGCTCATAATTCCCTGGAAAAACTAGCGCGATTTTAGTCAGTGTGGGTTGGGCTGTCAACGAGTAGTGAATAGTGAATGGTAAATAGTGAATAATGCGTGGGGCAAAGTGCCGAAGCTGGGATATCACGTTCTTACTATTCACTAATCACTATTGACGATTTGTTTGACTATCGCACGCCGCGAAAGTTACTCTTTGGGGAGCCTCCAAAAACGAGCGATCCCGGCCGATCTTATGGATCAACTTTCTCAAATCATCGAACAATACGGCATCTACGCGGTTTTCGCTCTCTGTACTGTCGAGGGTGATATTACGCTGCTCATCTCGGGGACTATGGCTCACGCCGGATACTTCGGTCCCTACAGTTTTTTCTGGGTTTTCCTCTCCGGAACGCTGGGTGGAATGACCGGCGACTGCATCGCCTACGGCATTGGCCGCATGGCCCACGAGAATGCAAAGGACTATCGCTTTTATCAGATGGCGCAACCCCGGGTCGAGAAGCTCATCGACAAGTTTGGCGGGTTTGCAATCGTCATCTCGAAATATATATACGGCATCCGCGCCGCGATGTGTATTTTTTATGGAATCGGAAAAATGCCATTTCTCCGGTTTCTCGTTCTCGATGCCATCAGTTGCTCGATCTGGGTTCTGCTATTGGCCGGCGCCGGTTACTTCTTCAGCGGCGCGATCACATCCATCATCGGCGATTTCCAGCAGATCGGGATCGCGTTGTTCTTTATCGTTCTCACCGGGATCATAATCTTCTACGTCATCGAACGGTTCTGGCTTTCGGAGAAGGTCGAAGAAGCAGATCCTGAGACCATCCAGCGCATCGAAGATAAACTTCACGCCGTCGAAGAGGTGGCCCAGGAGAAGCTGCACGATCTGGGCGAGCGACTTCATCTGACCCGAGAGCCGAACCGCGGAGAGAAAGAGAAAGAGAAAGAAAAAGGAAAAGAGACCTCTGCGAAACCTGAAGCGTCGAAAGCTGCCAAGAAATGATCGTTCGTTGTTCGTGGTTCGTCGTTCGTGGTTCGTGGTTCGTTTTGTTACAATCTCGCCGTAAACCGTCTACGAACTACGAACCACGAACAACGATCCACAAATGATAATCGAAGCTTCCGCTCCGACGCGAGTTGATCTCGCCGGAGGAACAATTGATATACCGCCGCTGTTTCTGTTTCACGAAGGCGCCGCGACGGTGAACTTCGCGGTCAGTCTGCTTGCGCGGGTACGGATCGAGACTCGAAATGACGATCGCATCGTTCTTGAGTCGGTCGACCGCGGAGTAAAGTTTGAGACCAGCGTTGACCGGATCGGCGAACTGAAAGATGAGCCGCGACTCGAGCTGTTGTCGAAGCTTGTATATTTCTTTAAACCCGACACCGGATTCAACATGATCACCGAATCCGAAGCACCTGCCGGCGCCGGTCTTGCCGGATCTTCAACTTTGAATATTGCCTGCATCGGCGCGCTGAACAAGCTCGTCGGTGACCGCTACGCGCCAGAGCGCTTCATTCCGATCGCCGCCAATGTCGAATGCCAGGTGATCCGCGTGCCGACGGGTTTCCAGGATTACTATTCGGCGCAGTATGGCGGCCCGGCATGCATTCATTTTTCACCCGCAGGAATAGAGCGCGAGGCGCTCGAGATCGACATCGAAACGCTCGAGCGGCGCATCGTCGTATGCTACACGGGTGAGCCGCGAAACTCGGGGACGAACAATTGGGACATAACCAAGCGTCATATCGACGGCGACCCGAAGATCTTCGAGATCTTCGAGGGCATCCGCGACACCTCGATCGCCATGCGCTCAGCGTTGCTCGAAAATGATTGGAACGCCGTCGGCGAAATTCTCATCGAGGCTCACCCGCTTCGAAAGCGCCTTTCGCCGCACATCACGACGCCGCAGATGGATATGCTCATCGACAGGGCCCTGGCGAACGGAGCGATCGCGCCGAAGGTATGCGGAGCGGGCGGTGGCGGATGCATCGCCTTTTTCTGTGAAGATGGCCGAAAGGCCGACGTCGAACAAGCTCTTTCCGCCGAACGCGGAGTCGAGGTTCTTGATTGGAAGCTCGCACAAGACGGATTGAGAGTAAACCATACGCGATAGTTGGTCTCGCCGAGCCTGCAACGCAGGTTCAGCTTCGCTCCACCTGGAGCTAAAAGTTATGCCGCGTGCTACGCACGCTCCGCTTCTGCCTTCTGCCTTTCGCCTTCCTTTTTCCTGTCACAAAACTTCTCGGTGTGGTGTTTACATTTCTAGAAGACACAAACACACAACCGGAGGTTACTTGTGATGAAAACGACGTCATTAATATTGCTCGTATTGAAAGCCGCAGCGGCGGCAACGCTATTATTTCTTTCTACAACCATCCTGTTCGGCCAGGAAAAGGAGAAAGTCGAAAAGCTCGACAAGCTTGCGCACAAGGTCGAGAGAATGAAGAACAAGGAGTTCTGCTCGGGCGACAATTGGTCAAACGGATCAACATCAGCTCGGCAAGCAAAGCGGTTTATTGATTCTCTTCCGCACCAATGTTCTTAACTCCGTAGGAGCCAAATATTTGTAGAATGCGAAACGCAAAACAGCAGAGCTCCGTAGGAGCGACATTGAACGATATGTCGCTCCTACGGAGCTCTAATTCTTTATACCCCGCTGTTCTACAAACATGCCACGCCTATGGCGTTAGGAAATCAATTCTCGATCTTCAACAAACAATTCGCTCGCTTACAACTGTCTCAAACCGCAGCACCGTTTCGCGAAATTGCATGTGTGAGCGAGCGGAAAATGTCGCGGCCGTCATTCGAGCCTAGCAATTCTTCGCAGGCCCTTTCCGGGTGCGGCATCATTCCAAGCACGTTCCGATCCAGATTACATATGCCGGCGATGTTCGAACGTGCCCCGTTCGGGTTCGACTCCGGCGTGATCCGACCGCTTTCGTCACAGTAACGAAATACGATCTGATTGTTTTCCTGGAGAGAGTGAAAGGTCGCGTCGTCGCAGGTGTAATTCCCTTCCGCATGAGCGATCGGGATCGACAGAACGCGTCCGTTCTCGAGTTGGTTCGTGTACGGCGTATTTTGATTCTCGACGCGAACATTAACGTGCTTACAGACAAAATGAAGCCCGGCGTTTCGCATCAAGGCACCCGGCAGCAAGCCGCTCTCGCACAAGATCTGAAAACCATTGCAAACACCGAAAACGAATTTTCCGTCGGCCGCAAATTTTTTGATCGCATTCATCACCGGTGAAAACCGGGCGAGCGCTCCGGCGCGGAGGTAATCGCCGTACGAGAATCCCCCCGGAACGATCACCGCGTCATAGCCGCTGAGATCGGTCTCTTTATGCCAGACAAAATTCACCGGCTGACCGACGTGCTTCGAGACGACGTGATACGCGTCGTGGTCGCAATTGGATCCGGGAAAAACTATTACACCGAATTTCATAATCCTTAAAATCGGTAAGCTGTAAACGATGAACGGTAAGTTGCAGACGTTTATCGTTTACCGTTTACCGTTTACCGTTTACCGGTTAGAACTATTGACTGACAACTTCAACCCTGTAGTCCTCAATAACCGGATTCGCGAGCACATCCTTCGCGATCTTCTCTGCCGCTTCGCGGGCGTCCGCTTCAGATACCGCGTCGTCTAGCGCGATCTCGAAGTACTTTCCCTGCCGGATGTCAGCGATCTTCTCGAAACCCATCGACTCGACCGAATGATGGATCGCCTTCCCCTGCGGATCGAGCACGCTGGGCTTGAGAGTTACGTATACCT
>JBKKAS010000422.1:0-11902 GCA_046714595.1 Pyrinomonadaceae bacterium
CGATACGATCAAGGGCGTTGCTGTCGCTAAGATCGGCCGAACCGCATTCCTTGTGTTCGACAAGAGCAAGCGAAGTGCGGGCGGAAACTCAAGCTGCAACGTCTTTGGAGGAAGCTACACGACTACCGGCCGCACTCTGAAGATCACAGACGTGATCTCCACACTGCGCGCATGCGTCGAGGATGACCGGATGGCGTTCGAGCGCGAATTTCTCGACGGTCTCCGGCAGGCGAATCGCTTCGACATCGAGCGCGGCAAACTGATGTTGTATCGGAACGATCGGCTTTTGCTGACTCTCAGCGGTGAAGCAAAGTAATGGAGGGTCCGTGTCGTTCAGGTCACTCGGCCAGCGGCTGCGCGGCCCGATGAGCGGAAGGGCTATGCCCTTCCGTACTCTCGTAATATAACTTTTCGGAGGCTCAGCCTCCGACGATCTCTTACAGCATCGACGGAAAGGCAGAGCCTTTCCGCTCATCGGCGGGCAAAGCCCGGCGTATGTCGTTCGCACGTCTGCTACTCACACGTACCCACAGGCTTTACAACGGTGCTGACAAGAAGTCGCGTGCGATAGAATATAACTATGAAACCAGGTCGGTTGGTAACCCTCACTTCGAGGGGACTTTTCTGTAAGCAGGGTGATTTTTACATCGATCCGTGGAAACCCGTTAAGAAAGCGATCGTCACACACGCACACGCCGATCACGCATATCGCGGTAACGGGCGATATCTTGTCGCGAAGCAGAGTGCTGAGCTTACGCGGCTCCGGGTGGATGAAGGCGCGATCATCATTACCCAGGATTACGGGAAAACCACATCAATCGACGGGGTTAAAGTCTCGTTTCATCCGGCGGGACATATACTCGGTTCGGCCCAGGTGCGGGTCGAATATAAGGGCGAGATCTGGGTTATTTCCGGCGACTACAAGCTGACGCCCGACGCGACGTGTGCACCCTTCGAACCGGTCAAGTGCCATCACTTCATCACCGAGGCGACATTTGGCCTACCCATCTATCGATGGCCGCCGACCGAGCAGATCTTCGGCGAGATAAATTCCTGGTGGCGGCGAAATATCGAAAAAGGAAAAGCGTCCGTACTGTTCGCGTATGCACTCGGCAAAGCGCAGCGAGTAATGAGCGGACTAGACCGCACGCTTGGGCCGGTCTTCACCCACGGTGCCGTCGAGCGTTTGACCGAGGCGTATCGCGAGGCCGGTGTTGATCTTCCAAAAACGCAGTACGCCGGCAGCGTGACGAACAAGAAAGAATTTGCCGGCTCAATGATCATCGCACCGCCGTCGGCGCAAGCGTCGACCTGGCTCCGCCGGTTCGGCCCTCAGTCGACAGGTTTTGCATCGGGTTGGATGCTGGTGCGCGGAGCTCGTCGGCAACGCGCCGTCGACCGCGGGTTTGTTTTATCGGATCATGCCGACTGGCCGGAGCTACTGACTGCGATCAAGTCGACCGAAGCCGAAACCGTTTACGTCACCCATGGGTTTGCGGCGGAGGTCGTCCGTTATCTGAACGAAACGGGCACTCACGCCGTGCCGCTGAAAACCCAGTTTGTCGGCGACGACGCGAGCGACATGATCGATGAAGAGAGCGAGAGCAAGTGAACACGATCAAGCGAGAGAAGGACACTATCTGACTCTACGACAGCGCTGTCGTCGAGAGTCCTTTCTCTTGTTCCTCTTGTTCCTTGGTTTCTGAATTTTCTGAACCACGGAAAAAGAGGAATAAGAAGAAACAAAGAAAGAAAGACTCTCAGCCGCCCTGAAGTTATGAAACTCTTTACCGAGCTTTACGTCGAGCTTGACCAGACAAACAAGACCAACGAAAAGGTCGAGGCGATGAGATTCTATTTCGAGCGGGCAACGCCGGCGGACGCGGCGTGGGCATTTTATTTTCTCTCGGGCCGAAAGCCGCGTCAGATCGTGCCTTCGAAATTTCTCCGTGAATGGGCTATCGAGATGTCGGGAATTCCCGAATGGCTCTATCTCGAATCTCGCGATACGGTCGGCGACAGCGCCGAAACCAGCGCGTTGCTCCTGCCTAACAACGCGAGCGTCGACGAGACTCCGCTTCACATCCTGGTTGAGCAACAGTTGCTGCCGCTCCGCGGAAGCGACCCTGAAACCCAGCGAACGGCAGTGACCGACGCCTGGTCGCGCATGAACTATTCGCAGCGGCTCGTTTACAACAAGCTTATCTCCGGAGCGTTTCGCGTTGGTGTATCGCAGCAGCTGGTAGTGCGGGCATTGTCGCAATTGTCCGAGCTTCCGGTTGACATCATCACCCATCGAGCGATGGGAGATTGGGAGCCGACACCGGAATTCTTTACCGCCCTGCTCGCTCCTCAACTCGATGCAGATGAAACTCCGATCTCTCGTCCGTTTCCTTTTCACCTCGCGCATCAGATCGAGGGTTCGCCGGACGCGCTTGGCGAGGTATCTGATTGGCAAGCCGAGTGGAAGTGGGACGGCATTCGCGCACAGGTGATCAAGCGTAAGGGCGAGGTGTTCGTCTGGTCTCGGGGCGAGGATCTTATGACGGAACGCTTTCCCGAGATCGCAGCCGCCGCAGCCGAGCTTCCGGACGGCACCGTGCTTGACGGGGAAATTCTTCCCTGGTCGGACGGGCGCGTTCTGCCGTTCCCCGAACTGCAGCGGCGGATCGGAAGGAAGAATCTATCGGCGAAAATTCTGTCCGAAGTACCAGTCATCCTACAGGTTTATGATCTTTTGGAATTCGACGGCAAGGATATCCGCTCGCTCGATCTCCGAACGCGTCGCGAGATGCTCGAAGGATTGATCGCTTCGCTTCAACCGACAATACGGAGCGTTTTTCAGTCAACAGAAAAAGTCGAAGCCGCGGACTGGAAAGATCTTGCCGCGCGACGCGAGCAAAGCCGCGATCTTGGCGTCGAAGGGTTTATGCTAAAGCGACGCGATTCCGAGTACCGCACCGGCCGTCATCGCGGTGACTGGTGGAAATGGAAGATCGATCCGCTAACGATCGATGCCGTGCTGATCTACGCGCAGAAGGGAAGCGGAAAGCGCTCAAATCTCTTCACCGATTACACGTTCGCTGTCTGGCGCGACGCGGAGCTTGTCCCGTTTGCAAAAGCGTACTCGGGATTAACGGATGCCGAGATCCGTGTGGTGGATAGGTTTGTGCGAAACAACACGATCGAAACATTCGGTCCGGTCCGGAGCGTAAAGCCGGAACTGGTTTTTGAGATCGGCTTCGAGGCGATACAAAGGTCTTCGCGGCATAAGTCCGGCGTCGCTGTCCGATTTCCAAGGATCTTAAGATTTCGCGACGACAAGACGATCCAGCAGGCCGACTCTCTGGAAACGATCCACGAGATGTTGGATAGCATTCAACCTGCGAAGAAATGAGCGGGCTTGCCCCCGCTTTCCCCAGCAGAAAACAATGGTCAAGTTCTCGATCGAAGGCATGCCGGTGTTCCCCCACATCAAGCTGACGCGTGAACCCTTTCCGCGCTTCCTGGCAACGCGGATCCTACAGGACGACGGCGACGAATACTTCGGTGCTTTTTTGAACCGGACGTCGGTCCGCATCCTTATCGATTTTCTCAACCGCACTTTTCGACTCAGAAGCTGTGCGATCGCGATCGACGGAAGTTTTCCCGTTCCGTGCACACAGTATTATGCGAAGCGCTGTGTCGCGCCGTGCGTCGAGAGCTTGTGCGATCGCAAGACGTATCTCGAGATGGTGGATCTTGTGCGTCTGTTTTTGCGAAACGATCGTGAGCTGCTTCGGGCGAGGCTAAATAAAAAGATCGAACGTGCTGCTGCTTCTCTCGATTTCGAAACCGCTGCGCTGTTCCGCGACATTTTGCAAAGCGTCGACGGCTTCTGGTCAAAGCCGCGTTGGCATGTTTGGCTGGACGATGCAGTCGATACTTTTGAATTGCACACAGCGGGCGAGCTGATCTACGTGATCGTCATCTCTCAGCGGGGGCGGCGAACGCTCGGCGAGATGGGTTACGCGTTTCCGCGCCCGGACGACTCGTTAATTCCCGAAATCCTTCGCAACGTGATCCCGCAATTTTACAAATACCATCTGCCACGCGAGATTCGGGTATCGCATGACTTCAAAGGTCGCGGCGAACTTGCCGCACCACTCGGCGCCAAGTTCGGTAAAAAATTAACGATCAATGTCGTCACCAACTCGAACCGGCGTGTGACGACGGCGCGTGCGATCGATCTGACGAAGGCGAGACTGAGCCTGGAGAGAGCTGCCGCAAAACCGTCGGTCAAGGAAATACAGGAAAAACTGAAAGAGACTTTCGCTCTAAGTAAGCGACCGGGCCGGATCGAAGCGTTTGATGTTGCGCATATCTCGTCGACGGGTTTCGCCGCGGCAGTTTCCGTGTGGCAAAACGGTAAAGATCTGCAGGACGAATTCGAGCACTGGCTTCCTGACCGCACAAGCGAACTCGAAACTCTGCGGGCCTTCGTCGAAAAGCGCCTAACGAATCGCGACCTCGCGACGCCGGATCTCATTCTCATCGATGGTGGCAGATCTCATTTGCAATCGGGCCTAAAGGCGGTCACCTCTGCGGTGAAACGGCCTTTCGTTATCGCTGCCGTCAAACCAAAGGGAAAACATTCCGCGATCTCACATTTTCTTACGGAGGGCGGCCGCCGCATCGACTTCGATAAGGACGCGGCGGAATTTCGTCTACTCCAACATCTTCGCGACGAAGCGCACGGCCTTGCGAACGCGACGCACCGGCTCAGCCGTGACATGCTTCATTTCTACGAGCTTGCCGCGATCCTGCCATCGCTCAATGAGCGCGAACGCCAAAGCCTTATCCGCGAGTTCGGCTCGATCAAAACCATCACTGCGCTTGACGTCGCTGAGTTTGAAAAGCGGTTGGGAAAAAAGAAGGCGGCTTTTGCTGCCGAAGATCTATCGAGATTTCGCAACGGTCAATCTGCGGCTCCGCGGCCACTGATCGTTCCTATCCGTTTTGTCGAGATCGATGGCGCGGCCGAAGACCTTATTCCGATCGAAACCAGATGATCAGAGCCGGGGCTTGTCGCCCGTTCTGAATTTCCTAAAGCCGGTGTGGTGCGAGAAAACTTCGGACGCCCGCATCGTCCCGTCCGCATCGTAAAGCGCCACCTCGACGACAGCGCTGCCGCTGTAATCGATCTTACCGCCGAGCAGCAGGTTTCGCTTTTCGCGCCGGGCTCCGCCGGATGACAGCAGACGCAGTTTCATGATACCGACCTTCGCTCCGCCTGGTTGGATCAGCATACGATCGAGCTTTTCCGCACGCAGCATCTGGCGAAATTCCGATACGCGAGCCGAAGCCTGTGCATTCTGGTCGGCGCCACCGCGTTCGGCCGGCGGCGGCGCGAATCCCAAATTGCGGATCTGCGTTTGCACTAACTTTACTGAGGCGATGATGTCTTTAAGTGACTCGCGTTCCATTGGGGTGAGCTTCTCGGCTTCGTCAAGAAAATAGTCAAGATAGGCTTCGGCGGCATTCACCCGCGAAACCTGGGAAAAAAGAGAGTTCTCATCTCGAATACCGAGTTCGTATTCCGGCACGAACTGCTCCGGGTGATAGATCACCAGGTTTGGGTTTGCTTTCAAAAAGGTTCCCGCGACAACCGCGGCGAGCGAGTCGCGATCGACCACATCCTTACTCTGCGTAATAGTTTCGTCGGTTCGAAAAAGCGAGATCAGTTCGGCTACCGATTTGATCGCCGAGGTAGCTATCCCCGGCACGCCGAGCGCCGAAACCAAAGCTTCGCCGCCGAGATTGCGTATCGATTTTGGCCGGGTCTTTTCGTTGACAGCCGCCGTGGCTCCCTTCTTTGGTTCGTCCTCGATCTTTTTGACGATCGATTCGTAATTCACAAGTGTCATCCGGACCTGTTCACGGTAGAGCCGGTAACGCGTGAGCGCAAGAAAATCGGGTTCGTGATAGATGACCAGGCCGCGGTACTGCGAGACTGTCGGCTTCAACTGGCGATCGATCATATGCGAGATCTCGAGAACGGCCTCGTAGCTGAGCGAGACGGTTTCAAGATTCGGCTGGGCGTCGGTCGCGAACTTGGTAGACCCGCCGCTCGTCGCGGCAGTGATGTCGCTCGAGCCGGATGCACCCCGGATCGTAGCGAGAAGTTTGATCTGCGCTTCGAGCACCTTGATATCGTTTCGTATGCGCGTTTCGCGAGCTTCGGCACTCTCGCCATCGGGCGGCGTTGCGGTCGGGTTCTGCCCGGAGCTTCCGAATGAAAGCGTGGCGAGGAAAGCGGCAGCGAAAAGAAATTTTTTCATAAAAATATTTCCGGACGACTCGTCGTCACAATTTGGTGTCTGACGGCGGCAAAAGGGTTACGCGAATTTTATATAGGCTCGGGTGATTGCGTCGGCTGGCTAACTTTTCGCATATTTTCGGGGTGAGTTCAAGTAATTTGCGAAAACACCCGTAACCAAACCCATCTTCCGTGTCACCCAATTTGTAGAAGGTGTGAGCCGAGGATTGTGATATTCTATCGCTCCAAAGCTCGCCCTTATCAAGACAAGTTTGAACTTTCTTTGCCGTCAAGCCGCAGCCGCGATTGTAGGGCAGAATGCCCGAATCTACAGGCTGATCGAGGTTTATCGAGGCGGATCCGGTGTGAGATATAAATGGCGAATCCAGGAACTGGAGGCTTGAGTTGAAATGAAATTTCTCCGTTCATCCAAGGCAAACGAAAAACCACCACATTCGGCTATGAGAATCTCGCTGTTTTACAAAAGATTCCTTAGGTTTGGAGTGCTTGCGATCGTCGCGGCGGTTTCGTATTGGATCTACTCTCCTGGGATCGAGACGGCAGCTCGCGTTTTGCCGGCTGCGAAGCGCCCGCCTATGTTCGTACTACAGGTCGGGATAGGTAAATACAAGCATGCCCCGATCTGGACCGAGCTTCGCGGAGCGGTGACCGACGTGCTAGAAATGCGCAAGGTGCTCGAAGGCGAGCGGTACGGAATTCCGCCGGAAAACATCGTAACGCTTACCGACGCGCAGGGTACAAAGGAGCTGATCTTCGAAAACTTTCAGACGCACCTGATCGCGAAAGCTCGCGAGTACAACAAGAAAACAAAAAACCGCGACGCTGTAGTCTTGTTTCAATTCAGCGGTCACGGCTCCCAGGCGCCCGACATGGACCACGACGAGAAAGATGACGACAAAGATGAAACGCTCGTCACCGTCAACAGCGAGGATGCTCCTGGAAAAAACTTTGATATTACGGACGATGAGATCTACGCGCTGACAGGCAAGCTGCGGCAGTGGACGGACAACATCGTCTACATTTTCGATAGTTGTCATTCAGGATCCGGCACACGCGATGCGCAGGACGTTCGGCGTCTGCCAGCCCGGAACAGCGTTCCGGTCGCGGTAGCGGGAATCGGTGTGACGACGCGTTCCGGCGAAATGAAGCCGGAAGATTCCGGATCGGGTGTTCTGCCGCCCGGCAACGATTACATCGTCATCACCGCCGCCCGGGCGAACGAATTGGCATCGCAAAAGAATTGTTTCGAAGAATGCGGTGACGCACGGAAGCCGGTCGTTTACGGCAACCTTACTTTTTATCTGATCGACGAACTTAAGAACGCGCGAAGCGATACTAGCTATCGCGAGCTGATGGAGAACGTCACACGTCGCGTCGTCAGCCAAAAGCCTACCCAGACGCCGCAGATCGAAGGCGACAAGTCGCGATTCGTTTTCGGCAGCCTCGGCCGCACCGAAGACAATTTTATCCGCGTTTCCGAAGGCGAAACGAAAAAGCCGAACGGCATGCGGAGCGTTAAGATCCGTGCCGGAGCGATGCAGGGAGTGACGGCCGGAACGGTTGTCTCGTTCTATGACAAAACCGTGACGCGGTTCGACGGTGCGGAAAAGATCTCGTCAGGAATTGTCACGGCAGTGACTCCGAGCGAATCCACTGTTGCATTGGCCGTTACGAAACGCGAGATAACGCTCGACGACAAATCGGTCGTCGTCGCGCCGGATCTCGGTTCGCTGAGACTGAAAGTTACCCTTGATGTTGATTCGGCAAAGCTGAATGCACAGCAGCAGAGGGTGATGTCCGGAGCGCGTACTTATCTAAAAGTCGTTCCGCCCGATAAAGTCGAACCGCGTGAGGTCGAACTGGTAGAAGCGGGTATCGCGGCCGCGGCCCGCTGGGACGTGGCGGTGCTCAAGGATAAGTTCGCGATCGTCGCGCCAAAGATCGCCGGCGGGGCATCGGCGCCGTGTGAGGTCGCCGGCAGGAAGAGCGACGATCAGGCGCCGAAGACATCGCCCGACGCCGACGTCTTCTACGTGGCCGGAAAAGACTTCGTCCCGATGTTCGGATTCTGCATGGATGCAAATGCCTCGAACGAAGCTGCGGCGGCCGAACGCATCAGAGATGTGATCGTTCATCTCGCGCATTTGAAGTCCGTCAACGCAATCGCAAATCCGCGTTCGGTATTACGCGGGAAAGTCACCGTAACACCGGTGCGTTTGACGGGCGACTTTGCCTGTGACGCGAGTACGAGCAGACTTACATACGGCACGAGTACTGTGGTTCAACCGGAAGCGAAGACCGGACACTACGACTTCGCGGTCGGCGACGTTGTCTGGTTCGAGGTGACAAACAATTCGACCCGGGATCTTTATCTGACCCTTCTGGATATGGGTACTGACGGCAGCGTCAAGCTTCACTCGCCGCGTTCACTCGCCGGAGAACAAGACGGACTTGTTGTTGCCAAAAACGGCGGCAAGCGAATTCTGATGGGCGACGACTGTCGAATGCTGGACCAGGGGTTTGAAGCGGGAGCATTTCAGTTGTCTGCGCCGACGGGTCTCGAAACGTTCAAGTTGATCGTCTCGGTCAAACCGACGAGACGGGACGAATTTCTTTTTCTCGCCAGGCCGGCGATAACGTCCCGTGGCGCCCGTGCATCGCTGATCTCGCTCGACGATTGGACGACGGTAGAAACCGTTTTGAGGATTAGCGACACCAGTAATTAGGCAGGACTCATGCTTCGCCGGTCCGAAACAAAAAAATTCGAAATTACTTTTCTACAAGGAGCAGCATATGAAGAAACATTACCTTTTCCGCACGGCGTTGACGATCGCCTTTATCTCACTGATCGCGGTCTCGGCGACGGAGGCCAAGAACCGGAAGTTCGGTCTTTTCGTCGGCATTAATGCCTACAGCGGCGGCATCAACCCGCTCAAAGGCTGTGTCAACGACGCGACGAAAATGCGCGAAGCGATGATGACGAAGTTTGGATTCAAGGCGGTCGATACCACGCTTTTAACCGATGCCGCGGCGACGCGCGACGGGATACTCAACAACCTGAAAAAGTATGAAGCGTTGGCCGGGGCCGGCGACCTTCTCGTTTTTCATTACTCGGGACACGGCACCCTATTCCCGGATGCGTATTCCGAAGAGCAGGACGAGACCAAGATGGTCTATATGGAAGCACCGGACGACAAAGGCGTGATGGAAGTGATCTACGAGCGCGACAAGTACGATTCGGCGATCGTCCCGGTCGACGCCCGTCTACGCACGAGCGGCAAGCCGTGGCGCAACCTGATCCTTGACGACGAGCTTTATGCGATATTCTCCGCGATCACACGCAAAGGCGCGCAGGTCGTGTTGATCTCGGATAGCTGCCATTCGGGTTCGATCGATAAGGCGAAGAAGTCGGACGCGCGACGGCGGGCAGAATCGCTCGCGACGGTGTTTGGCGTCCGCCGGTTCAGCGAGCTTGATCTCAAGAAATCCGCGATGACCAGATCTACCAGAACGCCGCCGCCGGCGAACGGATTGTATCTCGCCATGACCGGTTCGAAGGATGACGAGTTCTCGCTCGACGCAACCATCGGTGGCGTTCCGATGGGATTGTTTACCGCGACGCTGCTCTCAAAGATGCCGAAGACGGTGAACCCTCGAAAGCCAGTCAGCTATGAGTCACTCATGAAGATCGTCGGCCCGGCGGTTGCCGAGCAGTCAGGGAAGTGGGACAACAACCAAAACCCGCAGCTCAACACCGAGTTCGGCAATCCGAAGATGGCGATATTCAGCGCGCCGGTTGTACGTTAATTCGCTGACGATGTTCTTCGCGGCTCCGCCTCGCCGTTGCTGCCTTTGACCAGGGAAGGAATGTCCACGTTAACCGCCTCATCATTTCAGATCCTGCTCGATCGGCTCGATGCCGATCCGGAACTCGCAGCCACGAAATACGAAGAGCTTCGAGTGAGGATCGCTCACCTGCTAAGGTGGCGTGGTTGCGCGGAATCGCACGCGGACGAACTTGCCGATCGCACGCTGGATCGGGTTGCGGCAAAACTTTCGGCGGGCGAGCAGATTGAAAATGTTCAGGCATTCGCTGCGGCCGTCGCCCGTTTCATCTGGCTTGAACATTCGCGAAAGAATAAGGCCGATGCGGTCGGCGACGATCTACCGGAAGTCCCGGTTGAGCCGGATCTCGATTTCCTCGATGATCCCGACGCTCGAATGAAATGTCTCAGGCGTTGTGTCGCGAAAAAGTTTACCGATGAAGACAAGCGGCTCGTCGTCGGATATTACGACACGGACGCCGACGAAAAGTCGAAGTCCGCGCGGCGGCGTCTCGCCGAATCGTTCGGGCTCACACTTAATGCGTTGAAGGTCCGTGCGTGCCGGCTTCGAATGCGGCTCGAGGCATGCATCAACGATTGTGTCGCCGGTGTAACCCATTCAGCTTCGACGAACACTCAAAAACAGGAGGTGGCTTGAGCGATGGACGAGAGCCAGATCGACAGGTACCTCTTTAATGAAATGTCCGTTGAAGAGCGCGAACAATTCGAAGACAGTTTTGTCGGCAGCGAGAGCTCGTTTATCGAGATAGCCGAGCGCGAGAATAAGCTCGTCGATGGATACGTCCGCGGCGAGCTTTCGCAAAGCGAGCGCGAGCGTTTCGAGCAAAGTCTCGACGCGCTTCCGGCTCGCAGGCAGAAGGTCGCAACTGCGAAGACGCTGCGCGAGTTTCTCGCGTCCGAACGAACCGACGGTAAGACGATCACTATTGCCGAGCGTTCCGGATACTTTGCAAAGCTGGCCGAGCTATTCTCGTTCCGATCACCCGTATTTCAATTTGCGGCAGTTGGGCTTATCGCGGTTCTTGCTCTCGCTTCAATTGTTCTGCTGGTTGAAAACCGCCGTCTCGGATCGCTTCAGAACGAATTAGCCGGATCCAGGCAGCGTGAGAATGAGTTGGCATCTCAGATCGAGAGTGAACGCGGGACATCCGCCGATCTGGTTGCCGATCTCGACGCCGAGCGCGAGCGGATACATAAGCTCGAAGCCGAGATCGAAAAGCTCGGTACATCCGGTACAACTGTGCGTCCCCCGTCAAATACTGTTCCGCCGACCATCGCGACACTGATACTCTCGCCGGGAGCCATCAGGGGCGGACCGGCGCTCGTACGGCGCGTAGATCTGCCGTCGGCCGCGACGCGACTCTCCATCGTGCTGACCTTGCCCGCCGAAACCGGCGAGCGCGTCTCGCTGAAATTAAACGGCGAAACCGTGACGGAAAACCGTAGGGTCGGGTCACGGAAGGGTGAGAAGATCGTTTCGATAACGATCCCGGTGTCTTGGATCAGGGACGGACGCAATGAGATTGATGTTTTAGACGGAGCCGGAACCAAGGTTGAGGATTATGTCTTTTCCGTTAGCAGACAAAAGTAGGACGATGAAGATGCCAGGAAATACTTTCGGTAACGAATTGAAACGCGTCTCAGCGGCCGCTGTTATCTTCCTGCTTTTCTGTGTAGTCGTGAGTGGACAGCCGGAGCGGGCCGAAACCGTTTTCTCGGAAGCAAGGGCACTTGCCGC
>JBKKAS010000423.1:0-9043 GCA_046714595.1 Pyrinomonadaceae bacterium
ACGTGCATCAGCGCATCCGACTTTTCTTTTACGATCTCGGCGATGCGCTCGACCGGGAACAGGATCCCGGTCTCGTTATTCGCGAGCATTACGGAAACGATCGCCGTATCTTTGCGTAACGAGTCGCGCAGTTGATCGAGATCGAGTTGGCCCTGCTCGTCGACGTCGAGCCAGGTCACGACATATCCGTCCCGCTCTAATTCCTCGCATAACTTTCTAACTGCCTCGTGCTCAACCCGCGTTGTGACGATATGTTTTTTGTCAGGCATTGCCGCCAAAGCTCCGCGGATCGCCCAGTTGTCGCTTTCGGTACCACACGATGTGAAGACGATCTCCGAGACCTGTGCGCCGAGGAAAGCCGCGACTGATTCCCTCGCACGATCCACCGCCGTCCGGGCCTCGCGACCAGGGCGATAGGCAGACGACGGATTTCCATACGAGGCACCGAGGAACGGCCGCATGGCGTCGAACACCTCGGCCGCGATCTCGGTAGTGGCATTGTTATCGAAATAGATCATCCCTCTTAGTCCCAAGTCCCAAGTCCCATGTCCCATGTCCCATGTCCCTTGTCTCTCGTCTCTCGTCACTCGTCACTTGTCCCCGGCCTCCCCGCTACTTGGGACTAGGCCGCCAACGAACTACAATTAACGCACACTGTGAGCAGGAACATCAAAATAACAGAACCAAACGGCCGCGTATGGGATTTTCAGTTGGTAACGGGAAAGGCCTATACGATCGGACGGGCTAAAGAGAATGACATCGTTCTGAACGACCGTCGCGCGTCGCGAAAGCACGCGCAGATCGGCGGTGACGCGCAAGGCTTCCGTATCATTGACGGTTATTTCGAGAACGGCCTGCTAACGCGCAGCGTCAATCACGTTTTCGTAAACGGATCGCCGACGCTGGAGAAGGACCTCGTCTCCGGCGACATCATCGTTATCGGTGAAAGCCGGCTTGAATACATTGAAGAGCTGGACACTCTGCACCCACCGGCTCTGCCGCATCTGCCTGACACGATACCGACCGGTGAACGGAAAGCCCCGACGGTTATCGAACAACCCGAGACGGTCGCTTTTGACGACAAACCTCTCGGGCAGACACAGGTTGAAATTTCCGCGAATGAGATCATCGGGCGGCAGTCGCACCTTTCGATGGAAACACCGGTCGCGACCCCTGAGGAGATCAGCGATCTCCGTCGAAAGGCGAAGATACTCGAACTGCTTTACGAGATGAGCAAGTCGCTGGGAACGGTGTTCGATCTAAAAGAGATCTTTGAGCGCGCGACCGATCTCATATTCCGCGGTACGCCCGCTGACCGGGTTGTCGCGTTGATCGCCGACGAAACGCACGACGGACAGATCCTGCCGAACAATCTGGTCCCGATCGGCGTCAAGACCCGCGATGCCGCGCTCGACAAGTTGACCGAGAAGCTAACGGTAAGCCGGACCATTACGCAAAAGGTGATGCGGGAAAAAGTTGCGTTGCTATCGCAGGACGCGAAGACGGACGCGCAGTTTCTCGGTGCCGACTCGATCGTGTCGCAGGGCGTGCGATCGACGATCTGCGCACCGCTGATAACCGAGGCAAACGTCCACGGCGTTCTTTATGCCGACCGCCTTGATCCTTTCAGCGCATTCTCGCCCGATCACCTTGAGCTGATCACGGCCGTCGCCGCCCAGACCGCCGTCACGGTCGAAACCGTGAAGGCTCACAAGCGTCTCGCCCGCGAAGAGGTCGCTCGAGCTAATTACAGCCGGTTCATGCCGGAGTACGTTGTAAAGCAAATTCTGGAGAATCCGAATTCGTTCCGTCTCGGCGGAGTGAATCAAACTATCACGGTCCTCTTTGCCGACATCCGCGGATTTACGGCCATATCCGAGCGCGAAAAGCCGGAGAAGGTTGTTGGCCTCCTGAACCGCTACTTCTCGGCGATGACGGAGATCATCTTCGAACATGGCGGAACGCTCGACAAATATATCGGTGATGGTTTGATGGCCCTGTTCGGCGCTCCAAGCGCGTCGCCGGCGGATGCGATGAACGCGGTCAAGGCTGCGGTGACGATGCAGAACCGCCTGGCGACGTTGAACGACGAGCTGCACGAAGCAGGCTATGGCAGGATCTCGGTCGGCATCGGCTTGCATACGGGTGAGGCGACGATCGGCTACATCGGTTCGGATCGACGCTCCGAATATACCGCGATCGGCGACACGGTAAACCTCGCCTCGCGGCTCGAATCGAATGCTTTGGGCGGACAAATTTTGATTAGTGAGGCAACCGCGACGGCCAGCGGGAATCTAATACCCGTCACTGCGCGGGAGCCGTTGACTGTCAAAAACCGGGTCCAGCCAGTTAACGTTTTCGAAGTCCAGTGGAGCTAGCTCCGGCGCCTTGACCAGCTTATTTCTTCGTCTTTCATTCCTCTGCTTCATCGTCTTGCGTGGCTTACCGAAGACAGTAACCACGGAGGAAGATGAAGCAGAAAAAGCGAAGAAAGCCGCTAAAACGGGAGCGTTCATCCAACGAGCAGAATATTGGTGACACGCTCTGCTGGGAAAGAATATAATTGTTGCATCCCAGTTGTATGTTAAAAATTTCCTCATTAAAAAAATTAGTTACCGATTCGATGGCTATCGATCTCGGTACCGCCAGCACGATCATCGCGGTCAAAGGACGCGGTGTCGTTCTCGACGAACCCTCGCTTGTCGCGGTAAACGAGATCACCGAAGAGATCGTCGCCTTTGGTCAGGAGGCGGCGGATATGTCCGGTCGCGAAGGCCGCGACATCACCGTCAGGGCTCCGCTTATCGGCGGCGTTGTCGGCGATTTTGAGCGGACAAAAAAGATGCTCGCCCACTTTGTGAAGAAGGCAAAGACCGGCGGCTCTAACATCTCGCTGCAAGCCGTGATGAGCATGGTGTCGGACGTGACGCATGTGGAGCAGCGCGCGCTGTTCAATGCGGCGGACGAGGCCGGCATCGGCAAGGTCTTCATGATGGAAGAAGGTTTGGCCGCCGCATTCGGTGCCGGTGTTCTTCCGAACGATAAGCGAGCGTCGGCGATCATCGATATCGGTGCCGGCACAACGAATATCGCGATCATCGCGAAGGGCTCGATCGTGCATTCCACCTCCGAACGCTTCGGCAGCAATGAGATCAACGCCGTGCTTGCGACCCATCTGCGACGCCATCGCGGTCTGCAGGTCGGCGACGAAACGACCGAGCTCTTGAAGACGACGTTCGCGACCGCCTATCTCCCGGACGACATAGGCAAAACGACTGAGGTCCGCGGGCGTGATGTTCAAACCGGAAGCCCGGCGGCAGTCGAGATCACAATCGGTGAAGTGTACCCGATCGTCGAATCGATCGTCCGGCGTATTGCAGAAAAAGCGAAAGACACTCTCACCGAGCTTCGTCCCGAAGTCGCCGCCGATATCTATGACCGCGGCGTGATCCTAACCGGCGGCGGCTCGTTGCTCGATGGTATCGACCAGTACATGCGCTCATTCATCAACCTCTCCGTCGCTGTCGCCGAAGAGCCACGATATGCAACCGTCAATGGCCTCGTCAAAATGTTCGACGATCCGAAGCTGCTTGAAAAAGTCAGCCGCAACGAGCTCGGTGTTTTGCAGAATGCCGAGGTTCCCTTCGAGGCATAGAACGGTACAGATGAAAAAGAAAAACCGCCTGCTGATCCACGGGCGGTTTTTTTATTTAACTTAGCGAATCAGTAATACGTTCTACGAAACAGGCAGAAACCTGACCGGTAGCGAGGGTGTTCTTCGTCAAGACCTTTCCACGCTCCCTACCGGTCGCGTTTCTGCCTATTAGATCAGGGCACGAATGCGCTCGGTACCGGACGATCGCCTGCCACACCGAACTGTTGAATTAGCGTTCCGGCTGTCGAGCGGTCGATGAACCAGGTTGCGCTGGATGGACGGAACACCGTCGTGTCGAATCTACCATCGCCGTCGTAATCTCCGGGCGATGGAATGTCCCCAGTCGTTCCGAACGGCACCGAGAAGTAGCTGAAATCTTCAGATCGTAAGATGTACCATTCGCCTGACGATGGCCGCCAGAATGCGACATCGGCTTTTCCGTCGCCGGTGTAATCACCTTGTACGGGTTTGTCACTGGAGTTTCCGAACGTCACCGCGATCACTCCGGTAGACGAGCGGTTGAGCCACCACTGCCCGAGCGAAGGTCGGAAGATCGCGATATCCGCTTTGCCGTCGCCGTCGTAGTCTGCGGGAACTGGCACGTCGCCATTTGCACCGAACGTTTCGATGTGCGTGCCGCCGGTAGATCTCGAAATGAACCACGTCGACGTCGAAGGCCGGAATACGGCTGCGTCAGATTTTCCGTCAGTGTCATAATCCGCAGGAACCGGCACGTCGCCCTTTGTTCCGAACGGGGACGAGAAGAACGAAAAGTCTTCGGAACGCAGTACGAACCAGGAGCCTGTCGACGGCCGCCACACGGCGATGTCCGTCTTGCCGTCTCCGGTGTAATCCCCCGGCACTATCCGGTCCGTCGTCGCGCCGAACTGCGCCGCGAACGTACTTCCATTCGAGCTGCGATTTATCCACCACTCGGCCGGAGCCGGACGAAAGATCCCGATGTCCGTCTTGTTGTCGCCGTCGAAGTCAAACGGGGATCGAATGGTGGAGCAAAGAAAACTCTCGACAAAGCCTGCCCCTGTAAGCGAGATCGAATCAATGCTCCAACCGCCGCCCGCCGGAGCGGTATTATCGTCGGCACCGAACCTCCATCGAAGCCGTATCAACTTGCCATTCGCTGAGGCAGGAAGCTGGGCAGTAGTTGTTACATATCCCGCCGAGTTTCCCGTCCAGGCCGAACGTCCCGCCAACGGATTGTTGGCTCCGTTGGCTCCGAGTGTGCCGTTATAGCCGTTCTGAGTGAACGAGCCGCCTGAAGCGAGGATATCCTGAAAGGCGCCGTCCGCAACGCTGACCTCAAGAACCCCGCCATCCCAAGCGGGTTCGGTGTTGTATTTATTACGAAACGACACCGTGGCCAATGCCGATGTGACAGATATTAGCGGCGATGTAAGATTGGTGCCTCCGCCAACCGTTAGCGGGTCGAATGCGAATGCCGAGTTTGGTGCGGTAGCGGGATCGGCTGCCGAAGTCACGAAATTAATTCCGTTTTGAACCGCTGTTGGCGTCCAGCCTGTCGGAAAACTCGGCGCGGCTACACCGTCAAAATTCTGCGACAAAGAAAGCTGGCCAGGAGCACCAATAAACATTGTTCTCGAAAAACTCGTCGGCCCCAAACTGCTGTTGGCATTGAAGACAATCGTCAAAACACTTCCGCACGGAGTGTTTGCGGGTACCATGTAAAGAATCTGCCGACTGACGGTTTCCCCCTCATTAATTGTGCCGTAATTTGCCGAACCGCCGCCGACAACCTGCAATGTGGTGCCAGTTGCGATCGTTCTTGTGTTGTTTAACAACGAAATCATTAACGTAAGATTCTCACCGGGTTCGGAAACGCCGTTGTTGTTGCCGGTCGAATCGGAAACCGTAAATGTAGGAGTTTGCAGTAAGTTCGGCGTCAAGATACTAACAATGTTGCTTGCTCCGCGCCCGGCAATCAGGCGATTTCGGATCAGATCGAAGTCAAAGCCACCAAGACCGTTGGTAACAGTACCAACGATGCTCAGCGTTGACGTTATGTGACCCGTTGTACCAATTGCGCCGTTTCCTAATGTGACGGCGCGGGCATTTGGTATCGAACCAACAGGGTTGTCCCAACCAGAACTGATCACTAAATAATTACCGTTCGCGAGCACGGCGATACCGTTATTGCCAACACGGTCATTCGCCGACGAACCAATTAGTGAGGTAGCTGCACTGTGCACCCCAGTGCACCCGGCTGTCCCGCTGCACCAGGTTACCGCGCCAGCGTCCACCGTCTGTGGCGAGAGATTATCCCATTCGTGACTCCTAACAACGTAGTTGCCGTTAGCCAGGGCGGTCACGCCGTTGCCGAAGACGTTAGCAAAATCGCCTGGCGTCGCGCCGATGAGCGAATTTGCTTCGCTAACAACTCCGATACAACCGCCAGCACCGCTGCACCACGTTGCGGACCCAACATTGGGCGTAAGGTTTACCGGGTTGTCCCAATTACCGCTGTGTACGACGTAGCTACCGTTAGTCAAGGCAACAATGCCGCCTGTCCCAATATTGTCATTTGCAACAGAACCCACAAGGGAATTGGCCGTACTGACACCACCATTGCACCCGGCCGTCCCATTGCAGAATGTCGCGGCTCCGACGTTATCTGTCATTGTTGCTGCGTTGTCCCAGAACGAACTTCTCACCACATAGTTGCCGGTGGAAAGCGCTGTTGTGCTTAAGCCAACACTATTACCCGCCGTCAATCCGGTAAGTGAGTTACTCGACGAGACTGCGCCAACACACCCTGTCGTCCCATCACAAAAGGTCGCCGCTCCGGCATTTGCCGTCGCGGGCGCCGGATTATCCCAACCTGAACTGTTAACGACATAATTACCGTTGGTCAGGGCGGTCACGCCGTTAGAGCCGACCCGATCGTCGAAGGTTGAGCCGACGAGTGAGTTGGATGAGCTGACTATCCCAACACAACCGGTGACTCCGCTACAAAATGTGGCTGCTCCGACAGAGGTTATCGGGCGCGAAGGGTTACCCCAGTTTGGACTCCCAACCACATAGTTGCTGTTGGTTAGGGCGACCAATGGGAAATTGGACCCGACCTGATCACCTGCAGTTGAACCGATGAGCGAATTGGCTGACGAAATTGTTCCCGTACAACCTGAGATTCCGCTGCAAAACGTCACCGCACCAACATTTGCAATCACCGTGGAGGGATTATCCCAACCTGAATCACTCATCACATAATTGCCATTCGGAAGTGCCGTCACATTGCCGAGCCGGTCGTTCGCCGAAGTGCCGACGAGCGAATTACCTTGCGAAACAATGCCTGTGCATCCCGTTGTCCCGCTGCACCATGTTATGGCGCCTGCATCTATCGCGGCTTCGTGGTCCCATCGGGAGCTTCGAACAACATAGTTACCATTAGTTAAGGCCACAGCGCCAAAATCGGAAACAGCGTCGGATGCTTTATCGCCGATCAGTGAATTGTCCGCTGAGATCGTTCCTGTGCAACCAGTTGAGCCACTACACCACGTTGATGCTCCGGCATTTGTTACCAAGGGCGAGGGATTGTCCCAGGTCGCCGTATTTACAACATAGTTTCCATTCGCCAGAGCGATAACGGCAAGGCTGCCAGCATCACTTAAACCAACATATTCATTTATCGTCGTGCCAACGAAAGAATTGCTAGATGAAACCGCCCCGTTGCAGCCTGTAGTTGCACTACACCATGTCACTGCACCTGCATTCGTCGCCGCGCTGTTATCCCAGAGCCAACTTCTTACCACAAAATTGCCGTTGGCTAAGAGAACAATACTGGCATTGCCAATTTGGTCGGAAGCAGTGCCGCCCGTCAGTGTGCTAATGATCGAGAGCGTGGCGCCGTCATACAGATAAACCGCGCCGACATCGGGGACCGGGCCGGGTGCGTCGTAAGTTGGGTCGGTCACGACGAAATTGCCGTTTGGCAAAACTACGACGTTTGTGCCAAATGCACCGCTGCCCGCCGGACCGGGAATATCGGTTTGCTGGGCAAGCGTGCTCATCGGGAGGACCATAATAAAGAGGCTCAGGATGACAAAGTAGATCTGATCGGGGTATTTCATGGCGAGGTTTCCTGTCAAAATAGGGGGCATCCATGGAAAAGCGAGGACGCTTCCGGGTTGACCAGAGACACTATATTCCTATTTAAGTGAGGCGCAATATTAAAACACGATTTAAAAATGGCCTGGCCCACTAGAGCAGAAGATAACGCGCGGCGATGGCGTAATCGATACCGCCGTTCTCAGCCGATCCGATCGTTATGAGTTTCTCACAGCCGCAGATTGGGTCGAACTGTATCATCCCGTCGCGTGTTAATTCCCTTGCGTTGGATAAATCCGTTACAACTCGTCCGCTCTGTCCGAATGTGGGATCGAGAGCTCCATTCGGATTTAGTCGAGCGATTCCTGAGTTTGAATTTGTCTCGCCGATCAGAACGATCAGGCCGCTCAACTGAATATCCACACTTTGCGCGTTATCGCCAAATCCATTGAAATCGACCGTTGCTTTCCCATCACCATCGAAAGTCGTATCAAGTTGTCCCGATGCCGTAAAGCGCGCGACAGCGAAATCCCCATTGGTAGAGTTCTTTCGAGAAGCAGTCCCCGCCGCAAGAATTCTGCCCATGCCGTCAACCTTAACGTCGGAGCACCCCGACCCGCCGCCGAGGAAATCCACCGTTATTTTCCCAGCGGTGCCAAACGAGGTGTCCAAAGCGCCGCTTGTACTGAATCCTGCTACCGTCAAGACACCTTTTCCTTTGACAATCGAAGCGCCGCAAGCGATGATTCTGCCGTTTGACTGTACGGCGAGGGACCTCGTCTTGACTGCTGAACTTTGCACTATTCCGCCGTTACCGAAAGTGGTATCTGGTGTTCCATTGGCGTTCAATCGAACTAGCGTACCGACGTCGGCCATCGTCAGGATCTTTCCGTCCGATTGGACGGCGACCGCCAAGGCATATCCGCCATTGCTTAATAACGCTATGCCGTTTGTGCCGAAAGACGTGTCCGCGCTTCCGTCGGAATTGTAACGGTCAACCCGCAACCCGCCGCTCGCCGCCGAACCTGCAACAATGATCTTTTCGTCCGCTCCGAAGATTTGTGTGGTAATGGCATAAGCAGCGCCGTATGCATTGTTTGCGCCGTTCCAATTCATATACAGGAAGCCACCACCTCCGAAACTCGGATCAAGTGTGCCGTCCACGTTATAGCGAATGACAACCTCGGTAAACCCATTGCCAATATTCAGATGGGCGTCGGCTAAAGCAAGAATCCTACCGTCGCTTTGAACCGCACCCTTTTCGGCAAACAGATTGTTGTCGGTCGTTGCGACATAAGTAGTGGCAAC
>JBKKAS010000424.1:0-4341 GCA_046714595.1 Pyrinomonadaceae bacterium
GGACGTCCGCCGCGTGTATCGCGCCGCCCGCGTGTAATTTTAGGCTCTTTAGTTTCTTCAGGCTCTACCTTCGTCTCGGGCTCCTCGCGCTCGACCTCCGCTACCTCGACCGCGATGTCGGTGGAGGCCGCTTCGACCTCGCCGTCCTCAAGGACCGCGTCTTCACCCTCGAGAAGCTCGCCGCCCTCGCCGGGGCCTCGACGCCCACGCCCGCCACGCCTGCGTCCACGACCGCCGCGGCGAACCGTCATTTCAGCGGTGTCGCCAGGCTCCTTTACGCGTGCATCAGCGTCCTCAAGCGTATCAGCGTCCTTCTTTTTACCGCGTGTGGTCTTCGCCTTAGTAGCTTTTGCTTTCGCCGGCTTCTTCTTCGCGTTTGTTTCGGCAGGTGTTTCAACCGCCTCATCGTCGCCGTCCGTCTTCTTTTTCTTCGACGTCTTCGAGAATTTTCCGTGCGACGGTTTCGCCACGCCCTTTCGCTTCTTAGCTGCGGATTCGGCCTCTGCCGCCGCGTCTTCGTCGTCGGCAATGCGTTCGAACGCTCGCGGTGCATCGGCTACCGATCCAAGCAGGGACCCGACCGTTGCGTCGGACGTACTTTCCATATCGAATTCAACGGCTCTTACCTGATCGACAATGCGTTCCTGAACATACGCATCCTTGAACATCTCGCCGGTGTCTTCGTCATCGATGATGCGTTCAAAACCCGAATCTTCGAATTCGAAGATCGGGACGCGGGCTTGGGCCGCGGCCTGATCGGTCCTCTCTTCACGCGTCGACCTTCCACCGCGTCCACGACCGCGGCCACGACCACGGTCAGTTTCTTCTTCCGCGGCCTCGGGCTCGCCGGCTGCCTCCGCGATCGGCTCGGCAAGTTCCTGCACGGCCTCCATTTGTTTTTCGCGATCGATACGAGCGCGGTCGATCTTCTCGTTCGCTTCTCGTTTCGCTTCTTCCGGTGAGATCTTTTTCGACTTCTCCATCACGATGCGTTCGATCTCTTCCTCTTCGTCAAAAAAGTCAGAGACATACAGGAACGCGTCGCGCTCCAGCCCGATAGCGACGAACGCCGACTGCATTCCGGGCAGCACCCGCTGCACACGGCCCTTATAGATATTTCCGGCGATGCCGGAGTTCTCTTCGCCGCGTTCAATATAAAACTCGGTAACGCGGCCGTTATCCAAGATCGCGATCTTCTTTTCGCGCCCGTTGACGCTGATGATCATCTCTTTCGACATATGTGAGATTCTTCCCTTAAATTTTAATGTAGATATGCACGGGAATCGCGGCCATCCTTCGGCGGAGAGATCACATTAGCTGGATTTGAACAGACCTGAACCGCTGCCTAAAAAGGCAGGGCGGATTTTGCGTAAGATTTTATCTTAGTGTCCAGGTTCCGAAGTTTTGGTCCGGGCTGGGCGGCTGTGAATTGGTTCACGCAGGAATCTCTTTATCAAAAAAGCGTTCGAAGCTTTTTTGTCTGAGGGAGCACCTGATCCAGTTAACGCAAGATCGTGCTCGACCTTCAAAAATCTGTGAGCCGACTCCTCGTTCGGCGTTCTAAAATCCTCTAACGTTTGCTCTCGACCGGCGATTTCAACACACGTTCCTTCGGCAAACTCCCGTTTAGTATAAACAAATACCTTGTTTTGGTAAATGCATAATTAAGAATAGTGGTCGTTAACTCTGAAAAATGCTGATTCTTATTCCGCGTCTTCTCCGTGCCTTCCGTGTATTCGGTGGTATTGCCCTGCAAGATAACCACCGAAACGATACAATTGTCACACCCTCAATTCTATGCAGATCTACTTCCAGCTTATCAACGACGCCGAAGGTGTTCAAAAGACCTGTCAGGAGCTCGCGGGCGAGCGATTCCTTGGCTTTGATACGGAAACGACCGAGCTCGACCCGTATCGCGGCGACCTCAGGCTTATCCAGTTCAGCACGGGAAAGTCGACGTATGTGATCGACATGAAACCGTTCGGCACGAACGGATCTTTGCGGAGCAATCCCGCGCTTGCGCCGCTCCGCGCCCTGCTCGCCGATCCCACGATTACGAAGATCGCACACAACGCGAAGTTTGACGCGAAGTGGGTGCGGCATCACCTCGGCACCGAAGTCGGCGGAATTTTCGACACGTTCCTGGCGAGCCAGTTAATAGCGGCCGGCGATTCGGACCGGCGGCATTCGTTGGCGGACGTGGCGCAGTTTTTTACCGGGACCGAACTCGACAAGACCGAGCAGATAAGCGACTGGAGCGGCGAGCTGTCACAATCGCAGATCGAATACGCGGCCCGCGACGCTGCGATCATGATCCCGCTTCGCGAGCAAATCGAAGAGCGGCTCAAGAATGACGGCCTCGAAAGAGCGGCGGCACTCGAATTCGAATGTGTGATGCCGATCGCCGAGATGGAGCTTAATGGTTTTTATCTCGACGAGGGGCGGTGGCGGCAGCAGCTCGATAAAGTAAAACTCGCGCAGGTGAAGTCGGCGGACGAGCTGCAGGATCTGCTTTCGGCCGGAGTCGCTCAAGCCACACTGTTTGGCCGCGCCGAAATAAATCTTGATTCGCAGCAGCAAGTGACGGACGCGCTTTTAAATCTCGGCGTGCCGGTTCCGGAGACGACCCGGGCGTGGCAACTGCAACCACTGGCCGAAAAATATCCGGTGGTCGCAAAGCTCCTGGAGTATCGCGGCGTCGCAAAATCGTTGTCGAGCTTTGGAGAAAATATTCTCGAATTCATCGAGCCGAAAACCGGGCGCATCCACGCCGACTTTCGCCAGATCGGCGCACCGACCGGACGCTTTTCGTGCTCGAATCCGAATTTGCAACAGATACCGCACGAGCCGCAATACCGACGTTGCTTTAAGGCACCTGAGGGAAAAAAGCTGGTGATCGCGGATTACTCACAGATCGAGCTGCGCATCCTGGCTGATTTTTCGGGTGATCAAAACTTCATCAAGGCATTTGTTTCGGGCGCGGATTTTCACACGACGACGGCCTCGCAGGTTTTCGCGGTCGCCGCGTCGGACGTGACGCCCGATCAACGTTCGTTTGCCAAGCGTTTGAATTTCGGCGTCGTGTACGGAATCGGGGCGTCGCGTTTTGGATTGATGACAGGTCTTTCGCAAAACGATGCCGAGAACACGATGCGGAAATACTTCGGGACGTATCGGGCCCTCGATAGTTACTTGCGGCAGTCGGGCTCAGATGTGATCAGCAAGCGCGTTGCACGCACCGCTTCTAACCGGATGCTCCGGCTGCGCTTCGACGAAAACGACCGTCAGCAGGTCGCCTCCGCGCGGCGTTACGGCGTAAACATGCCGATCCAGGGTACATCTGCCGATATTCTAAAACGCGCGCTTAGGCTGCTGCACGACTCGCTTCGCGGAACTAGCGGACGGCTGGTAAACATCGTACATGACGAAGTCGTCGTCGAATGTGACGCATCTGACGCGGACTCGATCGCCGTGAAGCTCGACAACGCAATGTGCAGTGCGGGCCGAGAATATGTGTCGAAGGTGCCGGTGAACGTCGACGTTCACATCGCCGACGAATGGGCGAAATGAGAAGGGGAGAAGGGGAGAAGGCCTTTCTCACTCTCTTCCCGAATCACCTCACCTCGGTTATCGTCAGCATATCCGCCAGCAGTTTCATCTGGCTCTTCGTAAATGTAAATTCTTCATCACCCAACATAAAACGCACATCGTTCTCAGCAGCGATCTTGGCGAGATTCTCACGCGTGATCGCAAAATTCAGGTATTCCATTTCCTCTCGCGGTTTCGCGACATAGCGGGCGCCGCCGATAACAAGCATCTCGTCACGGAGCACCGCGGTCATATCGTGCCGCGCGGCAAACCGCGGCTTTCTCGTAAGCACCCAGAACGTCAGAAGAAACGAATCGGGCGATTTCGTCAGGGCATCACTGGGATAAAAAAGCCCGATCGCGAAATTCATCGCCATTATTCCGCTGCGGCCGGCTTCATCTTTCGAAACATTTCCCGAAACGGCCATGATCTTCGATGTCTTTGCGGCAGCATCGAAGACAAGGGAAATGCTTTTTTCGGCGTGGGCGGACCCGATACGGTTTTGAATCGTTTCGTTCGAGATCGTCTGGGCCGAGACGGTGACGGTGAAAAGAAAAAGTGCGGCGATAGCGATTGGGTATTTCATAGGATCTTGGAGTGAAGTCTGAAGAATGAAATTCGGCGAGATGAAAGAGGGCGGATGAAACCGCGTAGCGTCATTATCCCACAACCGGAGGAGCGCCGGCGAGGAAAATTTACAGCAAAAAGAGGCTGTCTAAATAGACTCTGGCTCGGCCGCGGAGCGGCCTAACG
>JBKKAS010000425.1:0-34667 GCA_046714595.1 Pyrinomonadaceae bacterium
CTTCGACGCAGCTTGCTCGGCAACATATGCCGGATCCTTCTCGAGAGCCGCGAGCTTTTGGGTCAGGGATCTTTTGAGAGCCGTGGTCGTCTCTTTATCGATCGTCGGATTCGAAAGAGCCTGAGCAAGCGTCTCGAGCAAGGTCAGGAACTCCGAGGACTTCGCCGTCGCGTTGATCTGTATGTAATCGTAATCGCTGATCACCTCGACGCTGCCGCCAAGATCCTCCGCAAAGAATTCTCGGGACTCCGGCGTCGGGAAGATATTGTCGGCAAGCAGCTTCATCACGCCTTCTTTTGACTGAGGGTCGAAAGACGATCCGCTGTGCAGCCGAATACTGATCTTGACGTCGGTCGCTGCCGGATCGCTCCACATCAGGATCTTCAGACCGTTTAGTAACTTCTCTTCGCGTGGAACCGTGCTTCCCGGCCTTTGCGCGATCAGCGCCGGTGAACTCAGCACGGAACACATGATCAATAAGCCAAACTTTTTGAATAAACCTCGGAATTTCATCGTATACACAATTTGGAAAGGAGATGTTACCTGTTTTAGTTGCAAAACTCCATCGAAGTGTTGTAACCGCGAAGCATGAAAACCGAGAAACAAAAATTTTGGATTCGGGCAGGCATCGCGTCAAACCTGCCGAGCATCTATCTTTCTTGAACAAGCCGGGTTTAAAGCGATGTCGCTAAAATACATAAATCGCTTAACATCTGCGTAAAACGCGATATAATTAAAACCAATTACCTGCCCACCCGGGCAATTGACTCGAGAGGCCTTAAGATGGGAAAAATTGTAAAGTATTGTAGTTCGTGTGATGAAGGATTCGCCGAGAAGTTTGGGTTTTGTCCTGATTGCGGAGCTCCACTGCAAGCCTTCGAAATGAATCCGGTTGAAAACGAAATTGAGACGGTATCGGCGGCCCCGGCACCGATAGAGAACGGCTTCGAAGCCACACCGGTCGATATTATCGAGCCGGAAGCTCCGGCCCCGGTTTTCGCTCAAGCTGAAGACGAGGCGGCTGAAATTGTCGAGCCGGAAGAAGAGTGGGTCGAAGAAGAATCCCAGGTTGCGGCGACGGCTCCGATATTTTATCAGCCGACGACGCTTTACGCGGACGAGCCCTCACCAAATTTCGAACCCGCTTATAGCCGCCCCGCGGCTGGTGAATACGCGGTGACGGTAATACAAGAAAAGAATTCCAAACAGCGAAACATTCTGCTTCTTGGCGCCTCCATTCTTATGCTTACACTTTCGGTAGGCGGTTGGGGAGTTTCATTGTTTCAGAAGGAACTGGCTCTAGGTGCGATCGGCGATGGCACCTCGCTCGCGTATCTAGGCGTCGATGTTCCGATGGTCGTGGACGAAGAGCAGGAAGAGAAAGAGAAGGAGAAGGGCGGTGGCGGCGGTGGCGGTGGCCGTGAGGACCAAGAAGAGACCTCGCAGGGTGACCTTGCCGACCAATCCAAGAACCCGACCATCAGACCGGATGTACGGATATACAAGACCGATAATCCAAACTTCTTGAAACAGGACATCGCCACGACCGAAGGCGACCGAAAGTTTGCAAAAGTATATGACCGTTACGGTGATCCGAATTCGCGATTTGCCGGCCTTTCGAATGGACCAGGCTTTGGCGGCGGACAGGGTACGGGCTATGGACAAGGTCAGGGCAGCGGTAATGGAACCGGTGCCGGTTCGGGCAGTGGCTCGGGCAGCGGAGGTGGTAACGGTGACGGGAATGGTGACGGCAGTGGTTCCGGCGGGCGTGGTGCTCCTCCCCCGGTCGTAGCGAAGGTAACATCGCCGCTGCGGATCATCTCAAAACCGCAGGCTAAATACACCGACGCGGGTCGGACCAATAATATTCAGGGCAGCGTGCGATTGAAAGTAGTGTTGCTGGCCAACGGACAGGTCGGCTCCATCACACCGGTGACGCGTCTCCCGCACGGCCTGACCGAACAAGCGATCGCGGCAGCAAGACAACTAAGATTCGAGCCGGCAAAGGTAAACGGAGCCCCGATATCGAAATCAATTACGATCGACTATTCATTCACGATCTATTGAGACATCTCAAAGAGAGCGCAAAAAAGAGCACCGAGTAATTCGGTGCTCTTTTTTTACGTTAGAAATTCGTTCAGATCGTATCCCGGTCCGATTTCGAATTTTCATTCAGCTCGTAACGGTCGCGATCTCGCTTTTCGATCTTTTCCAAAAAATCCAACGGCTCATTGTCCTCGTAATCGATTCCCATCGCGTGGGCATTCTCTTCGACATCCGATTGGTCCGGTGTCGGGTTGTGGCCGAACACGCTTTCCGCACCCGACTCATTCACGTCTTCCCAGGTAGCATCGATGTCACCGCCCGCATCCGCTGGCGAGGCCGCATGATTTTCGTGGATACGCTCGAGCAGTTCTTGCGGTGCTACCGCCGCGTGAGCGATCTCGTCGGCGATCATCGCCTGCGTCTCTTCGTCCGGAACATCTTCCATTTCGTAAAATTCCAGTTCCTTTCCGCTGATCATATGACCTCCTTGTTGAGTGCGTTTGGAAAAAGCATAGCACACGCAGTTCGCAGCGCCTAAAACTTCAGATGAAGACGACGGTCTGAGATGAAGGGATCTCGAACCGTTTTCGGCACTTCATATTCCGGCACATCAACTGGTCGTCGACGCGTACCATGTAGTCGCGCGATTTCTCAAAACGGGCGCGGTCATGCTCATTCATTTGCCGAGGAACGTTTCTCTTTTTCACTCGGGTCACCCACCTAATGTCGTAATCGTTTCGTTCGCGGCAGAAGGGACAAGAGTAATTCGCCTTCTTGGTTTCCTGTCGTTCATCGAATATGTCGCGTTCCTGCATCATGAAATCATTGTAGCGTTTTTAGGGAAGAAGTCAGAAGCCGGAAGTCCGAATACAGAAGGCAGTAGGCGGGAGGCAGAAGGCAGGCGGCAGCTCGGAGAAATCCAAAATCTAAAATCCAAAATCTAAAATCGAACCCCGCTCGCAATTCGCAAAGTATAACGCTAAAATTTTCCCTGACTTCTGAACTTTGAATTCGGAACTCCGAACGAAGATAACTCGCGTTTCTGCCCGTACTGAATGAAACATAAGCTGCGAAATTTCTTCCGCCAGCTCGGACTGATGCTATTAGTGATCTGGACTGTTGTCTCGTTGGTGACGCTTCTTATCGAGCTTGTGCCGGGTCAGCCGGCCGAGGCGATCCTCGGCGAAACTGCTACCCCCGAGCAAATCGCGAACTTTAATGAAAAGCACGGTCTTGACCGGCCGCCTTTTTTCTTTTCTTATTCAGGCGAAAGCGGCTTTAAGTGGAACGGTGGTGACAACCGGTATGTCGACTATTGGACCGGGTTACTCCAGGGCGACCTCGGCCGGTCATTCCGAACCGACCGTCCCGTACTCGACATGATCCTCGAGCGTTATCCATCGACGATCAGGTTGGCGCTCGCTTCGATGCTGGTTGCGATCAGTATCGCGATCCCGCTGGGCGTGCTCGCCGGAACGCACAAGAACGGATTGATCGACAACCTCGCTTCGTTCGTCGCTCTTCTGGGTATTTCGCTCCCGACGTTCGTTATCGGACCGTTTCTCGTGTACATATTCGCGGTAAATCTTCGTTGGTTTTCACCCACGGGTAGCGCGAATCCGGAAGACATCGTGCTGCCGGCGGTTACGCTGGGAGCCGCGTTGTCCGCGATCCTGACTCGGATGGTCCGCTCAAGCGTGATCGAAGAATTGGGCGAAGACTACGTTCGCACCGCGCGTGCGAAAGGACTGAGCGAACGGAAAGTAATTTACAAACACGTTCTCAAGAACGGTCTGATTCCCGTCGTAACCATACTCGGCCTGCAGCTCGGCGTTCTGCTCGCCGGCGCCATCATCACGGAGAAGATATTTAGTTGGCAAGGTCTTGGGCTTTTGCTGCTTGAGGATGGTATTGGTAAGCGCGATTACCGTCTCGTACAGGGCTGCGTCCTCGTAATAAGCGTGACGTACATTCTGGCGAACTCGCTTACGGATCTGATCTATAGGAGGCTTGATCCGAGAATTAGACTTTCGTAACTAACAACTAACAACTAAAAACTAATAGTTAGAGGCACTCCCATGCGAAAATCAATTTTGAAAGACAAGAGCTATAACTTTGCGATTAGAACGGTGAAACTAAATCGTTATTTACGTGATGAAAAGCATGAGTACGTTTTGAGCAAACAGGTCCTCCGATGCGGGACGGCAATCGGTGCACTCATTCGAGAAGCAGAGTTCGGACAATCGAGAGCGGATTTCAGAAACAAGATGTACATTGCGCTCAAGGAGGCGAATGAAACTGAGTATTGGTTGAGCCTGCTTCGCGACACTGAATACATCGCAACGAAGCAGTTTGAGAGCATTTCAGCAGATTGCACGGAATTAATCAGAATGCTCGTCGCAACGGTGAAGACTACTGCGAAACCGGCGAAATAAAACGAGAGGTTAAACTTTTAGTTTTTAGTTCTTAGTTTTTAGTTTAATGAATCGTCTCACTTACATCGGACTCGCAATCGCGATAATCGTCGTCATCACGGCGATATTTGCGCCGCTGATCGCGACGCACGATGTTACCGCGCAGAATCTGCTAGCCCGTTACGCGAAGCCGACTGCCGAACACTGGTTCGGTACCGACGCGCTGGGCCGCGATATATTCTCGCGCATTGTATACGGCGCGCGGATCTCGCTTGAGGTCGGTCTCACGGTCGTCACGGTCTCGTCGATTATCGGGATCTTCATAGGCGCGATCGCCGGATTCTATGGCGGGTTCGTCGACAAGTTCTTGTCCGGATATGTCTTCAACGTCTTCCTCGCGTTTCCGGGATTGTTGTTGGCGATCGCCCTGGTCGCGTTTCTGGGTGCGGGGCTAGGAAAAATGATCCTTGCGCTGTGCGTCATCGGATGGGTCGGATACGCACGGGTTATGCGCGGGCAGGTCCTGAAAGTTCGCGAGTACGATTTCGTGCAGGCCGCGAAGGCTCTGGGCGCAAGCAACATGCGAATTCTTTTTACGCATATCATGCCGAACGCCGTCCAACCGCTGATCGTGCAGGCATCGCTCGGCATGGCGGGTGCTGTTTTGTCTGAAGCTTCCCTTTCATTCTTGGGACTCGGTATTCCGCCGCCGGCACCGAGCTGGGGAACGATGATCGAAGAGGCGCGTGGTTTCGACATCCTCTACAACGCCCCGCACGTACTTTTCTTTCCTGGCATTGCGATCGCGCTGACGGTGCTTGCTTTCAACTTTATCGGCGACGGTCTCCGCGAGTATTTGGATCCGAAACAGCGAACCAGGTAAGTCTATGGCCGATGCACCAACGATCTTTCCGCTTGGCGACAACGCCGTGACGATAGACTTTGGGAATGAGATCTCACTTCCGCTCAACGACAAGGCGATCTCACTCGCGGCCTTCCTGGCAACCAACCCGTTTCCCGGGTTTATCGAAGCGGTTCCAGCGTATTCGTCCGTTGCAGTCTTCTACGACCTCGCTGCGGTCCGGCGAGATTCCTCGACATCCGCTTCTGTGTTCGACGCCGTTTGCGATCGGGTCAAGTTAGCCCTAAACCAATATTCCGAACATTCCAAAACAGACTCGAGCATCGTGGAGATCCCGGTGGACTTTGGCCAAGGCGCAGCCCTCGACATCGATCTCGTTTCCGAAAAGAGCGGGCTATCGCGATCGCAGATGATCGAGCTCTTTACGTCGCGAATCTACCGGGTATACATGCTCGGGTTCCTGCCCGGGTTCGCGTATATGGGCGATGTCGACGAGCGCATTGCCGTGCCGAGAAGAGACTCGCCGCGTCTGAGAGTTCCGAAAGGCAGCGTGGGTATTGCAGGACGACAAACCGGTGTCTATCCGCTTGAGTCGCCGGGCGGTTGGCAGATCATCGGACGAACCAGCGTCGAAATGTTCCAGCCGAGAAGTGCGATCCCATGCGCGGTCAAACCCGGGGACAGCGTACGATTCGTCAACGTGAATTGATGGCTTTGATCATAAGAAAACCGGGGATCAGCACTACAGTCCAGGATCTTGGCCGAATCGGCGCTCGGCGTTTCGGTGTCAATCCGGGCGGTGTGATGGACAAGGCAGCGGCGAGGGCGATCAATATCATCCTCGGAAATCCCGAGTCAGCAGCCGTCCTCGAAACGCACTTCCCCGCGGTCGAGATCGAGTTTGATGCTGACACCGTCTTCGCGATCGGTGGTGCTGATCTTGAGGCCTCGGCCGATGGCCTGCCTGTTCGGAACTGGAGAACTTTATCGGCAAGCAAAGGCAACGTGCTGAATTTCAAACAGAAGCATGTAGGCGAGCGGGCTTACGTTGCAGTCCAGGGCGGCCTGCGCGGGGACGATTGGCTTGGCAGTGTCAGTACAAATCTGATCGCCGGTCTCGGCGGATATTCGGGTAGAAAACTCGCAGCCGGTGATCGTATCGAGTACGGAGGCGCCCAGGAATTCTCTTCTTCTGAAGTCGGGTATTCGCTGATCCCGCGTTACAGCAAGCATCCGACCGTGCGAGTTCTTGCCGGCAGCGAATTCGATCTGCTCACCGCGCCGAGCGAACGATCGTTTCAAAATCATAGCTTCACGTTGACGAACGACTGTAACCGGATGGGATATCGCTTATCCGGTCCGCCGCTGAATCCGCTTCACAGTCGCGAGATGGTGTCTGCGGCGGTCTCGTTCGGCACCGTTCAACTTTTGCCGGACGGCCAACTTATCGTACTAATGGCTGATCATCAAACTTCCGGAGGTTATCCGCGGATAGCGAATGTCATTTCCGTCGACTTGCCGCTCCTGGCGCAATGCGGGCCACACGATCAAGTGCGGTTCGAGATCGTTTCGATCGATGAAGCAGAACAGCTTGCTCTTCAATTCGAGAAGGAATTGAATTTTCTCCGGGTCGGGTGTAGATTGCAGAACAAATGTTGACCGTTGATCTGAACGCCGATGTTGGCGAGGGCTATCCTAACGACGCCGAGTTGATGAATTACGTCACGTCGGTGAATATCGCGTGTGGGTACCACGCCGGCGACGCAAGGACAATGCGTGAAACCGCAGGGCTCGCGTTTGCGAAAAACGTAGCGATCGGCGCGCATCCGGGTCACCGCGATCTCGAAGGCTTTGGACGACTCCCGGTTTCTTTATCGCCAGATGAAGTTTTCGATATCGTCGTCGATCAGGTCCGCGCGCTGAAGGATATTTGCGAAGCGGCGGGTGCAAAACTTCATCACGTAAAGCCGCACGGGGCTTTGTACAATCAAGCCGCGAAGGATAAAGAACTCGCGGCCGGTATTGCGAAAGCCGTCGCCGCCATCGATGGTGGCCTCATCGTCTACGGACTTTCCGGAAGCTTCCTCATTTCCGAAGCAGAGGCTGTCGGTTTGAGAACTGCGTCGGAGGTGTTCGCCGACCGCACGTACCGGGAGGACGGCAGCCTGACGCCACGAACCGAGTCTAACGCGTTGATAGGCGATCTCGGGCAATCGATTTCCCAAGTTCGCCAAATGATAACGATGAAGACGGTGACAGCGACGAATGGCAACACCATCCCGATCGCAGCCCATACTCTGTGCATTCACGGCGATGGCGAACACGCGGTCGAATTTGCAAAAGCCATCCGCGATACTCTCGAAGCCGAGAGAATAGAGGTACGAGCGTTCCAGCATGGCTGCCAGTAAAATAAAAGAGAGATCTCTAAAGTCGGTGACACTAGGTGCCGCGTTCCTGATGGCGACATCCGCCGTCGGTCCCGGATTTCTCACGCAGACGACGGTTTTTACCGGACAGCTTCTCGCGAGTTTCGGTTTCGTTATCCTGATCTCCGTTATCCTGGATATATTCGCCCAGCTTAATGTTTGGCGTGTGTTGACCGTCAGTGGTAAGCGGGCGCAAGACGTCGCTAACGAAACGCTTCCAGGCAGCGGTTATCTGCTGGCCGGGCTGGTCGCGTTCGGAGGGTTAATTTTTAATGTCGGCAATATCGCGGGGTGCGGTCTCGGACTTAACGTTCTGTTCGATATTCCGGTCGAGGTCGGAGCGATCATCAGCGCCGCTTTCGGCATCGCGCTCTTTCTTTCCAAAGAAGCGGGAAAGGCGATGGATCTGTTCGTGAAGATCCTCGGTGTCGTGATGATCGGTCTTATCGTGTACGTCGTGTTCGCTGCTCAGCCGCCGCTTCTCGAAGCGGCCTACCGAACGATCGTCCCCGAACGCATCGACGCACGCGCGATCGTTACGCTGGTCGGCGGAACCGTGGGCGGTTATATAACTTTTGCCGGGGCACACCGGCTCATCGATGCAGGGATCTCCGGTGTCGACTCACTGCGCGAAGTAAATAAAAGCGCCGTCACCGGGATCATGATTACCGCGGCTATCCGCGTACTCTTGTTCCTCGCGGCGTTGGGCGTGGTGTCGCTCGGACTCCCGATCGACGAAGCGAACCCTCCCGCTTCGGTCTTTCAAAATGCCGCAGGCCTTTTTGGATACAAGATCTTCGGGGTCGTGATGTGGGCCGCGGCGATAACCTCGGTCGTTGGTGCGGCATATACCTCGGTGTCGTTTTTCAAGAACTTCCACCCAAAGATCGAGCAGCGAAGCAATTATGTGATCGTCGGTTTTATCGTATTTTCAACGATCGTTTTCCTCGGCGTGGGCCGACCGATTATGATTCTCATCTGGGCCGGCACGATCAACGGATTTATTCTACCCATCGGTCTTGCGTTGATTTTACTTGCATCACGCAAGTCCGAGATCGTCAAAACCTATCGTCATCCGATATGGCTTCAGACAGCTGGATGGATAGTCGTCGCGGTCATGACGCTGTTCAGTATTCAGACACTTATCGGCCTCTGATCAAGAAATGTGATCCTTTTGGCGAAAGTCGGCATCAAAAAATACGAATTTGGTTTGGAGATCGTAATCATGAGAATTTCCACAGCGTTCCTCGCGACGTACCTTTTTACCCTTTCGGTGTCCGCCCAGTCGGGCCGGAAGGTAGAGCCGACGCCGACACCCGCGCCTTCAAGACAAGAAGATTCGACCACCTTTTCCGAATCGACTCCGCAGAAAAAGCGTCCGGTGTATGTAATGCCGTCGCTTCGCGGCGATCTGTCTTCGAGATCCGATAAAGCTCCAGTATCCGGTTCAAGCGCCACGACGGCTCCGGCCCCAACTTCGGATGGCGATGAGGTCGTAAAGGTCGAGACGAATCTGATAACCATTCCCGTTTCGGTATTCGACCGGCATGGACTTTATATTCCTAATCTCAAAAAGGAAGATTTCAAGATATTCGAGGACGGTAAGGAGCAGCAGATCGAATATTTCGGAACGTCCGAGAAACCCTTTACGGTGATCCTGCTTATAGACACAAGCCCGTCGACCGAATACGAGATCGACGAGATCCGTCAGGCGGCGACCGCCTTCGTCGAACAGCTAAAACCACAGGATAAGGTGATGGTCATCGAGTTCGACGGCAACGTTCACGTTCTCACGGAAGCCACCGGCGACCGGCCGACCATTCATAAGGCGATCAAACGCGCAGATTTTGGCCAAGGTACGTCACTCTATGATGCCGTTACGTTCTCACTTTCAAAACGGTTGTCGGCGGTTAGCGGCCGCAAGGCGATCGTCCTGTTTACCGACGGTGTAGACACACAGTCATCGAAGTCCAATTACGATACGACTCTTGCACTTGCCGAGGAAGCTGATTCACTGATCTTCCCGGTCTATTACAATACGTTCGATAAAACGCGTGCCGATAATGATGGTTGGGGGCCGCCGCCTCCGGGCACAACGGCCCGCGAATATGCGGTCGGCAAAAAATATCTCGAAGATCTCGCCGCATATACAGGCGGGCGGGTCTTTCGTCCCGAAGCCACTCCGGGTGGACTTACTGCCGCGTTCGAAGGGATCGCGGAAGAACTGCGACGCCAATACAACATCGGGTATATTCCGAGCGAAGCCGGCAAGCGCGGACAGAGAAAGCAGATCAAAGTGCGCGTGAACCGCGCGAATCTTGTGCTTCGTGCCAGAGACAGTTACATCGTCGGCTCAAAATAAGCAGTTCGATCACCTCGCGGCGCTCTTGCCTGCTTGCATATTTTCCAGCAATAACGCCACCTTTTTCTTGCAAATGTTAGCCAAATGACATAGATTTCTCCGAGAGTAAGTTATACAGATACAAGCCCATTCGCGATTCGTTCTTTTTGTTAACTGGCTTTCTGTCAGCCACCGGATAGGATAGGGGGGATAATATGTCAGTGCTTATCAGCGCACGCCATTTGCGTTTTCTAACGCTATTTGGCGTGTCTTTATTTTTGTCCTTACAAATTTTGATCGCGCAGTCGCCCTTACCTGAGGACGCTCCGATTCTGATCAGTGAACCGAATTCCACGCGGGCTTTACTCGCGATTAGCCGACCCCGTGGCGGCATTCCGCCTCTTGTTCGAGTGGTTCCCGTGGGTTCGCAGGTGACGCTTTACGTTACGAACCTTGATCTGCTCAAAGGTGAGGGCAGGACGGCGTTCCGCGCGGATCTGCAAGATGCTGAACACTATCGTTACCCGATGGAGGTGTTGTCATTTGAGCCGACACGCGAGAGAAGCTGGGTATACGCGCTTACTGTCCGGTTACACCCCAACGTCGGCGATGTTGGTGACGCGCTGGTACGGGTTACCTGGCGCGGAATGTCGAGTAATCGTGTACGTCTTTCGGTCGGGCATGAGGGCAGCAAGATCGATGATGATGAAGGCGCGGTACCAACACCGATGCCCGACTCGCCGATCGTCCATAACACATCCGAAGCGGTTGGGCTGCCGTGGACCGGCGATCGCGCACGCTTTATGATGCAGGCCGGGTTTGGTGTGAACGCTGCACTTGAGTTCAGGCTCCGACGCATCAGCTACAGCACCTGGATCGAAGAGCAGATGGAAGAAAAGCGGGACGCTAATGGCGACGTACGCTATTCGACCTATCCGTACCCGCCCTTTCCACCGACCACGACCATGCCTCCGGTTGAATGCAATGGCACGTCCGGTATGAATGACCCGGTCGATACCGACCAGACCTGCCATCGAAACAGATACACAATGTTCCCCCTCCAGAATTGGCTTTATCGCGAGGCTCTTTATGGTGAGGACCAGCAGTTGAGGCGGCGAGTATCGTGGGCTTTGAGTCAGATCTTCGTCGTCGGTGGACGTGAGACGGAACAAAGCGGACGCATGGTCGAATACCTTCGCATTCTCGACCGGAATGCGTTTGGGAATTTTCGAAACCTGCTGCGCGAAACGACGCTCAGCCCGGCCATGGGAAATTATCTCGACATGGCACGAAGCACGCGGCAGAATCCGAACGAGAATTACGCGCGGGAAATACTCCAACTCTTCAGCATCGGTGTCGACATGCTTAACCAGGACGGTACTCCGCAACTTACGCCGGAGGGTGCTCGGATCCCGACTTATGACCAGGCAACCGTCGATAATTTTACAAAGGTCTTCACAGGCTGGACATTTTGTAACGGTCCGGAATGTCCCAACCGCGTTCAGGGTGTTTCAAACTATATCGATCCGATGGCCGTGTCGCAGACGAATCACGACAACACACAGAAAGTTTTATTCGGCGGAACGATTCTACCCGCGGGCCAACCGGCTGACGAGGATCTAAAGCAGGCGCTGGATAATATCTTCTATCATCCGAACGTTGCCCCGTTCATGTCGAAGCTTCTTATCCAGCAGCTCGTGACCAGCAACCCGACGCCTGCCTATGTCGGCCGAGTTGCCGCGGTATTTAACAACAACGGCTCGGGCATACGCGGCGATCTCAAAGCTGTCGTCCGCGCCATACTTCTTGATCCCGAAGCTCGGGGAAATGTTAAGACCGACCCCGACTATGGCCATCTTCGTGAACCGGTATTGTTCGTGACCAATCTTCTTCGGCCGTTCAATCCGCAGGCCAACACCCTTACTCCCCCTGCTGCATGCAACGGACGAAGCGACGGTGTCTTGAACCTCGCGACTGTGCCGCTGGATCAGGATGTATTCAATCCGCCGACGGTCTTTAACTATTACCCGATGGATTATGTCATCTCCGGGACCGACCTGGCCGGACCTGAGTTCGGGATTTTCTCCACCGGTACCGCACTGAAGCGGCCGAACTTGGTAAATCAGTTCGCACCGCCGAACAGCACGGCCCTGGGTGGAGTTGTTATTGGCGCTGTGACAATAGCTCAAAACGGCGTACAGGTGCCCAATCCGAATTACGCACCGTGCGGAACCCGGATCGACGTTACACGCCTGCAGTCGCTAGTGACTGCGGACCCGACGGGCGGTACGCTGATCGACACACTCAATCGCGAGCTACTGCACGGCAGTATGTCGCCTGCGATGAGGGCCGATATCACAACTGCGATCCAGGCAGTGGCGCCGGCGTCTACGCTCAAGCGTGCGCGGACCGCTCTGTATTTGGTTGCAACTTCTTCACAGTTTCAGGTGCAAAGGTGAAAGACATGAACAATGATCGCAGGGAGTTTATCAAATCGTCATGCCGTGCGTTGAGCATGGCTGCCTTGGCCACTCAGTTGCGGCATTTCGGCGCCGTTAGCACACTTGCCCAGAAAAGCCTCGGGGATTCTCCGGAAGGCAGTGGATACAAAGCTCTGGTGTGCGTGTTCTTAAGCGGCGGAAACGACAGCAACAACGTGGTCATCCCAAACTACGATGAAGGCTACAATCAGTATTCCGCCGCACGTGGGGCTCAGGGGCTCGCGCTCCCCCGAGCCAGCTTACTTCCTATAACGCCGGCGTCGATGGGTGGTCAGGTTTACGGATTGCATCCGTCCTTGCCCGATATGCACGCGCTATGGGGACAAGGCAAACTTGCCGTCGCGTGCAACGTTGGACCGTTGGTCCAGCCACTGACTCGAGCACAGTATCAATCCGGCGCGCCTCGTCCTTACCAGCTATTCTCGCATTCCGACCAGGTCGAGCAATTCCGGACCGCGATATCGACTTTCAAGTCTCCGACGGGCTGGGGCGGTCGTGTCGCCGACAGGACGGCAATATTGAACCAGGGAGCAGCGATCTCGATGATCACGTCGATCGCCGGAGCGAATGTTTTCAACATCGGTCTCAACTCGACACCGTTGATAGTGACGGCGGCTCCGACTCCGCTGAATCAAGTGCTCAGTCTCACAGGCTACGGAGTCGGCACCGAAGAGGACGCCCGCCGGACCGCTCTCGACCGAATACGTACACGCGATCTGGACCGGACGATGGTACAGGCGACAAGCGTTTTGACTCAGCAGGCTGTGAACGTAAGTCTTCAGCTCAGTCAGAATCCGGTTTTGACGGTACCGTTCCCTGCAACCACGCTCGGCAATCAACTCGCACAGGTTGCGAAATTGATGAAATTCCGCACGCAGTTGAACATGAGTCGCCAGATATTTTTCGTTCAACTCGGCGGCTTCGATACGCACACCGGTCAGCTGAACACTCATGCGTCGCTTATGACCCAGCTCAACAACGCTCTCAAGGCGTTCTACGACGAAACTGTCGCCCAGGGAATCGCATCCCAAGTCACGACCTTCACCATGAGCGATTTCAATCGCACGTTCAATCCGGCAGGCTCAGGCTCGGGCGTAGGAAGCGATCACGCCTGGGGCGGACATCACTTCATTCTCGGCGGAGCTGTCCAGGGCGGCAACTTCTACGGCCGACCGACATCGAACGGTACGTTCTTCCCGACGCTTGTGAATACCGGACCCGATGATGCTGACACACGCGGACGATTTATTCCTTCGACATCGGTTGAGCAGTACGCGGCCACAATCTCACGATGGTTCGGTCTCGCGCAGGCGGATATTCCCCTCGCGTTTCCGAACGCGAATAACTTTCCAACCATGGATCTTGGATTCATGGCTCCGGTGTAGATTTAATGCACTCGACAAAAAAAAGGCGTCCGATCCGGACGCCTTTTTTGTGTTGTAAAACTGGTGATCCGAGCAGGACTCGAACCTGCGACCCAGTGGTTAAAAGCCACTTGCTCTACCGACTGAGCTATCGGACCACTTGGTTAACCGAGGTTAACACGAATTCAAGATTTTACAGTCTGAGTCGGGCGATGGCAAGTTCCCGTTCTTCACAGATTTGTCCTTGCCGTTCTTCTTGTCGTTCTTGTCCTGTGGTTCAGAAGACGAAACCACCGAAGAAGATGAATGAGAGGAAAGAAAAACGAAGAGAATGTCATCCGACACCAACCGCTCTTTTCAAGACAGGACAAGTTCCATCCGAATGTTCGACCGCACGTATTGGGTGTTCGGATCGGGAGGAGTTTCCTGGAATCCAAATTTCCTGTATAGCTTGATCGCCGCCGCCTGCTTCGTATTTGACTCGAGAATTATGCGGCGACGTTTGCCGGCGGAAACAAAATCGACACACGCCTGCATCAACTTTACACCGATCCCGTGACCGCGAAACGTCGGGTCGACCGCCATCTTCGTCAACTCAAAGGCATCTTCTTCGAACGGAATCATCGCAACGGTGCCGGCAACCTCATCATCAACGAGCGCAAAGAAAATTTGACCGCCCGGTTCGATAATAGATTTGTCTGGATGGTCGAGGATCTCCCGGTCGTGCGGTTCGATGCCGTAGCTCTCGGCGATCCAATGGTAGTTGAGGTCAGCGAAATCCTTCGCGTAGGCCGGATCGAATTCTACGATCTGAGCGGCTTCCATACCTACTCCTTAAACCAGCCTTCCATTACGGAGTCCCTGAGGATGATTGTCTGATCGCGTTCGGGGCCGGTCGAGATAAGACCGATCTCGACACCGATCTGCGCCGAAAGAAACTCGACATAAGCACGCGCATTTTTAGGGAGCTTATCGAACTCGGTCGTGCCGAGCGTATCGGTCTTCCACCCCGGAAGCGTTTCATAAACAGGCTTGAGCTGTCTCAGATCATGTGACACCGCCGGAAATGTATCGACCCGTTTCCCGTCGATCTCATAGCCGACACCGACCTTGATCTCGTCGAGCGCGTCGAGCACATCTAGCTTTGTCAGCGCGAGAGAATCGAATCCGTTCAATTCCGCAGCATACCGGGTCGCAACGGCGTCGAACCAACCGCAACGTCGAGGGCGTTTCGTGACCGAGCCGTACTCGTTTCCCCTTTGCCGGATTAGATTCGCCATGTCCTCTTCTTCATCCAGCATCTCAGTCGGAAACGGCCCCTCGCCCACGCGAGTTGCGTATGTGCGGACTATTCCGAGAACGCCAGTGATGTGATGCGGCGGTATTCCTGTGCCGACCGATGCACCGCCCGCGGTCGGGTTCGACGAAGTGACATACGGATATGTACCGTGATCGACATCGAGCAGTGTTGCCTGGGCTCCCTCAAGCAGGATCTTTTTCTTCTGCTTTCGTGCCTCGGCGAGAAAATGCGACGTCTCGCAAACGAATGGCCGAAGGCGCTCGACAAGCGGCGCGACCTCGTTGTAAATGTCGTCCGCTCGAAGCGGGGGTTGGCCGTAAAGGACGATGATACGGTTCGCTTCTTCCAGGTTTCGCTCGATTCTCATTCTGAGGACGTCCGCCGACATCGCATCAGCGACCCGGATCCCGCGGCGTCCGGCCTTGTCCTCATACGCCGGCCCGATCCCGCGAAGCGTCGTGCCGATACGTTCGTTTCCAAGCCGTTCTTCCGATGTATGATCGAGGGCACGGTGATACGGCATGATCAAATGCGCACGTGACGAAACTTTTAGCCTTTCCGGATTGATCGAAATTCCCTGCCCGATCATGTGGTCGATCTCCTCGAAAAATGCTTTCGGGTCGATGACCATTCCGTTGCCCAGCACGCACGTCGAATCTTCGTGAATGATCCCGGACGGCAAGAGGCGCAGGACGAACGCTTTGTCGCCGACGTACACGCTGTGTCCGGCGTTATGCCCACCCTGATAACGCGCCACGATGTCGAAACGGTCGGCGAGCAGATCGACGACCTTTCCCTTTCCTTCATCGCCCCACTGGGCCCCGATAATTACGATGATCATAAATTATTCATTTTTCCATTCGTCCCGAAGGAGGCCGTAAACCGCCCAATCTCCGAACCGGTTGCCGACGCGTTCGATCTGGCGCAATGTACCTTCGAATTTGAAACCCAGGCGCTCGGGTATCGCTCGGCTTCGAACGTTTTCGACGTTGCAATTGATCTGCACGCGGTGAAGCTCCATTGTATCGAAGAGATGGTCGATCAGCACCCGGCAGCAGCGGCTTATAATTCCTTTTCCTTCATGCGCCTTGTCGATCCAGTACCCGATCGACGCATGGCGGTTCACCATGTCGAGATCGTGAAATCCGACAGAACCGATTATCTTGTCGTCCTGCAAGATGAGCGCGCTGAAACGGCCGTCCTTGGCAAACTCATCTCGCGTGCGCGTGATCCAAAGGAATGCGTGCTCCTCGGAATAGTTGTCGACGGCCCAGGGCATCCACGGTTTCAAATGCTTCAGATTTTTGCGAACGATGCGGACAGTTTCCTCGGTATCCCGAATGTCGGGAAGTTCGAGGCGAAGGTGGTCGTCTATCTTGCACGAAAACATACTTGATTTGCACCGCGTAACCGCTGTTTTGAAGAACTAGTTATCGTTCTGAGCGGCGATGACCTCTGAATAAAGTTCTGCGTACCGGGCGGCGATCGCTTCGGGGCGGAAACGCTTCACGTTGTTCGATCCTTTTTCGACGAGCTGCTTTCGCAAGCTTGAGTCGCCGATCACAGAATCTATCGCGCTTCTTATTTCGCCGATGTTATGCGGATCCACCAACAACGCGCCTTCGCCGGCTACATCCTTCATCGGATCGAGATTACTGGTAATGACCGGGGTTTCCATCGCCTGGGCCTCGATTATCGGCAGTCCGAAACCCTCGTACAAAGAGCAAAAGACAACCAGATCGGCCTTCCGATAATTCTCTTTCACGCCCGCGTCATCGAGCATCGATACGTTCTCGAAACTTATTCGTTTTTCTTTTAGAAGCTCCGTCGTCGCATCGTCGAGCCGGCCGATTATCGTCAGTTTACATTTCAGGCCCTCGATAGCTCGAATAACACCGGGCAGGTTTTTATACCGCAACGCTCCCACTTGCAAGATATTCGGACACTCCGAATTGAACGCGGGCTTGTCCGGGACAGAAAACATCTCGTCGACGGGAAGGCCAATTGCTCTGATCTTTTTTGGGTCGCATCCGATCTCATTTATAATATCGTCCTTCGTCTTTTCTGAGATCGCCGTGATGTACCGCGCCCGGCGAACCGGAAGATCGAACAGGATCTTTTTAAGAACATAGCGCCGGACACCTGTTCTGTAACGGAGAATGCTTACATCCGGGATGGTGAGGACCGTCTTTGCGGGCGGCAGCACAAGCGCGATATACGTGATATCGCCGGTCACATGATAGATATCTGCTCCCTGCGGTTTGAACGACAGCAGATTTTTCACGATCCCCTTAAAACCGGCTGGAAACTTCACTTGCTGAAACGACGATTCGAACTCACCGGGCGAAAGATATTTTGCGATCTGACGAAAGACCTTTTCGAGACTGAAGAAACCCTGGAATTTCCTTTCGACATAAACTACTTTCTTCATCGGTGAATTCATTCAGAGGTGCTTTTTACGAAACCCGCCGACGCCTGCTCTACATCCGATTCGACCATTTCCTTCACCATCTCTTTGAACGTGTAGGTCGGGCTCCAGCCTAGTTTACCGGAGGCTTTTGCCGCATCACCGGTCAACAGTTCGGTCTCGGTCGGACGATAAAACCTTTCGTCAACAACTACGAATTCGCGATAATCCAACCCGACCTGGGAAAATGCGACCTCGCAAAATTCCTTGACCGAATGTGTCTCGCCCGTGGCGATCACATAATCGTCCGGTTCGTCCTGCTGCAGCATCGAGTAAATCGCTTTGACATAGTCGGCCGCATGGCCCCAATCGCGCCGGGCTTCGAGATTTCCAAGCTGTATCTCGGTCGCCAATCCTAACTTTATCGCCGCGACACCGCTGGTTATCTTGCGGGTCACGAACTCGAATCCGCGCCTTGGACTTTCATGATTGAACAGCATGCCGCTGCAGCAAAACATTCCGTACGTCTCGCGATAGTTTCGCGTCAGATCAAATCCGGCTACCTTGCTGATACCGTACGGACTTCGCGGATGAAAACGCGTCATCTCATTCTGCGGAGACTCATCAACCTTGCCAAACATCTCACTCGAACCGGCGAAATAAAAACGACAGTCCTGATTCGCCTCGCGCAGAGCTGCCAGCATAAAGTGTGTGCCGTTGATATTGGTAGTCATCGTCGAGAGCCCGTCGGCGAAATTTTCGGCGACAAAGCTCTGGGCAGCGAGATGATAGCATTCGTCGAAATGATTCTGGCTGACCACTTGAAAAATGCTCGGGTAGTTTTCGAGGTTTACCGGGTGCAGCGTTATCTTGTCCAGTATCTTCTCGATCCGTTTGAACTTTCGCCCGGGGTCCTCCAAAGCGGCCCGCCGCACCAGTCCATGGACCTCATATCCACGGTCAAGCAAAAGCTCGGCAAGATAGCTTCCATCCTGTCCTGTGATTCCCGTGATCAGCGCTCTTTTTTGCATGAAATTGGATGACTTAGAAAATATTACTTGGATGGCCCTGAAAAACGAAAGGCTCAGCGCTGGGTAATAGTTAATTAGGGTTCACTTTGATTTTTTTTCCTTGCCTTCCTTTGCGTACTCTGCGAGCTTTGCGTGAAATTTTATGTATCACCTAGAAGAGTTTCACGCGAAGCTCGCAGAGCACGCAAAGAAAAAACAGATCTTGTTTTCAAGTTGACTCATTACCAAATAATTTGCTAGTTCCCGATCGTCCATGCATACAACTCGACGTACTTGCGGGCCGCGTTCTCCCAAGAATTATCTACACTCATTCCGTTTCGCTGCATCTTTCGCCACGTCTGCGGATCGGCGTAAGCAAACAACGCTTCGTAGATCCTTTCAAGAAATTTGTCGGCGCTATAGGGTCCGAATTTGAAACCGTTGCCGGTACCGTTCACCGCGTCGAAGTTCTGAACGGTGTCGTCGAGCCCGCCGACCGCACGCACGATCGGGACGGTTCCGTATCGAAGCGAGTACATCTGATTCAATCCGCACGGCTCGAACTTCGACGGCATCATGAACATGTCAGCGCCGGCTTCGATCTGATGCGCCAAGGACTCGTTATATCCACGATAGATGCCAACCTGCCGCGGAGCATAATCGCGCAGCGACTGCCAGAAATCTTCGTAGCGTTTCTCGCCTGAGCCAAGCGAGATGATGTACGCACCCGTTTCGAGAACTTCGCCGGCGACCCGCATCATCAGATCGATCCCCTTTTGCGCCGTAAGCCGCGTGATGTTGGCGAGGATGGGACGATCGAGATCAGCCGGAAGCGAGAATGTCTCGAGCAGCGCGCGCTTGCATTCACGTTTTCCGTTGAGATCATCGATGTTGAAGTGCGCGGGGATCTCCGGGTCAGTCTCAGGGTTCCAAACTTCGTAATCGACGCCGTTCGTTATACCAATCAGCCTGCTCGAGCGCTGCCTCGTAAGCCATTCAAGTCCGTAGCCATTCTCAGACGTTTGAATTTCTTGTGCATAGCGCCGTGAGACTGTAGAAAGAGTGTCAGACGTTTCCAAACCGGCTTTCATTGCCGAACCAAAGCCGTTAAAGGAAAACGCGTTTTTCGCAAACTCCGAACCGAACCCGAGTTTCCACAACTCGCCCAAACCGAATCCGCCCTGGTATGCCATGTTGTGAATGGAGAATACGGTTCGCGTGTTTTGCCAATACGGATCGTGTCGGCGCTCGGAAGCGATCTCAACCGCCGCAAATCCGCAGTGCCAATCGTTTAAATGGATAATGTCAGGCGCGGCTCCAATGCGTTTGAGCAAAACAAGCGCCGCGTGATTGAAGAACGCGAATCGCTCGTAATCTTCTGTGTACCCGTAGATCGAATCGCGATGAAAATACGAGGGGGCGTCGATGAGGAATGTCGGCGAGCCGTTCGCCTCACTATAGAACGCCTTTGCACGATAGGTGCCACCTTGCCAGTCGACGTTTAAATCGTCGATCGCCGTGTTCCACAGGTACTCGCCTTTCGACTGCAAGTAACATGGCGTGATCAGCACCGAATCGACCCCGATGGCCCTCAACGCCTTCGGCAACGCGCCTGCAACATCACCTAAGCCGCCCGTCTTTGAGTACGGAACTGCCTCTGCTGAAATGACGGCTACACGCATAGATCGTGAATCGTGAATAGTAAAATAGTGAATAGTGAATAGTGAATAGTGAATAGTGAATAGTAAATCGCGGCCCGCAAATAGTAATCGTGAATAGGAATCCGCAGCGACGCGACCCCTATTCACGATTCACTATTTACTATTCACTAGACTAAGTCTGCATCGACGCCAGAAATTCGGCGTTGGTCTTCGTCTTACTGAGACGTTCGAGCACGACTTCCATCTGCTCGACCGGCGACAACGGATTGAGCACGCGCCGCATGACCCAGATACGATTGAGGTCTTCTTTCCCTATAAGCAATTCTTCCTTTCGCGTACCTGACCGTTGGAGATCGATAGCGGGATAAAGCCGCTTGTCGGACAATCTGCGGTCGAGGTAGATCTCGGAGTTACCGGTTCCCTTGAACTCTTCAAAGATCACGTCGTCCATACGCGAGCCCGTGTCGATCAACGCCGTTGCGATGATCGTCAAACTGCCGCCTTCTTCAATGTTCCGGGCCGCACCGAAGAAACGCTTCGGACGCTGCAGTGCGTTCGAATCGATACCACCCGACAATATCTTGCCAGAGGGCGGCACGACCGCGTTATGTGCACGTGCAAGACGCGTGATCGAATCGAGCAGAATAACGACGTCGCGTTTATGTTCAACCAGACGCTTTGCTTTTTCGATGACCATGTCGGCGACCTGAACGTGGCGCGTCGGCGGTTCGTCAAAAGTGGAGCTGATGACTTCGCCCTTGACCGTACGCTGCATGTCTGTGACTTCTTCGGGACGTTCGTCGATCAGCAGAACGATTAGTGTTGTTTCCGGATGGTTCTCCGTTACCGAGTTTGCGATCGTCTGCAGCAGCATCGTCTTACCCGTTCGCGGCGGAGCGACGATAACGGCACGTTGCCCTTTGCCGATGGGCGTCACGAGATCCATCACGCGGGCCGCGATGTTGTCGGTCCCGATCTCCATCTTGAGCTGCTCATCGGGATAAAGAGGCGTCAGATTGTCGAAGAAAACTTTTTCCCGGGACTGTTCGGGAGCTTCGAAGTTGATCGCTTCGACTTTGATAAGAGCGAAGTAGCGCTCGCCTTCTTTCGGCGGACGAATTTGTCCCGAAACGGTGTCGCCGGTGCGGAGGTCGAATTTTCGGATCTGTGAAGGACTAACGTAGATGTCGTCGGGGCCGGGAAGATAGTTGTATTCAGGTGCACGCAAAAAGCCGAAGCCGTCGGGCAGTGTCTCCAGGACACCCTCCGAAAATATCAGCCCGCTCTTTTCCGTCTGTGCAGCGAGGACCTTAAAGATCAGCTCTTGCTTACGCAAGCCGCTCGCGCCCTCGATCCCCATCTCCTTTGCAATATGCGTGAGTTCGCTTATCGACATGTCCTTCAGGTCGGAGATGTTCAGAAGCTGATCGCCGCCGGTGTTTGCAGAGTTCGCCGGTTTGCCGTCCCTATTAGGTTCGGGATTGGGTTCGGCATTGGGTTCGGCATTGGATTCAGCCTCTTGTTCTTCTTTCACGCCTTCTTCGCCTTCCGGGCCATTGTCGTCGGCACTCGCCGTACGTGCCCTTCCGCGTGATGTAGTCTTTGTGGTTGCCATTGTTTTTTCCGTTTGATGTGGAATATGAGATGCGTCTTGGTGACGCCCAGAGGTCCTATTTGTTCAAAGAGTTAAGCCTTCAAAATGCTTTGAGATTCAAGGTGGAGAAATTTAGTATGGATACGTCTGTAGTATAAAAATGCGTCTTGAGCAGACTCAAGAACCCTCGAGTTTTAGGGATACCTAGATTATTACTATAATGAAACGAATAAAGCAAATAAAATTTCGGAAAATATATCTGGCGCCAGGAGACGTTTTTACGCGAGCGCTCCGGCAATCTCAGACCAGACCGCATCCCTTCCCTTGCCGACCTGCGACGAGTACGCGATGACCCCGGCACCCGGCATTTTCTTCTCGATCAGGCGGATCTGTTTGTTCAGCTCGTTCGACGAAAGCTTGTCCGATTTCGTGGCTACGACGATATGTGCCCGCTGGTTGAAAACAAGCCATTCGTGAAGCTGCAGATCGAGTTGCGAAGGTTCATGCCGCGAATCGACCAGCTGAATGCACAGTCTGAGTTCTGTCCGGTCTGAAAGATATTCTTCGGCCATTTTCCCCCAATCTGCTCTCATCGATTTCGAAACTTTGGCATAGCCGTAGCCGGGCAGGTCTACGAAGTAAAAACTGTCGTTAACGAGAAAGTAATTTATGCTCTGGGTGCGTCCAGGCGTGTTCGACGTCCGGGCCAGTCCCTTTCGCTGCAAAAGCGAATTGAGCAGCGACGATTTCCCAACATTCGAGCGACCGAGAAAAGCGATCTCGGGCCTGCTATCTTTTGGCCAGTCTCGACGCTCGAATGCGCTCTTTACAAATTCGGCGGACATGATCTTCATTCGTAAACATTATACGGGAAACCAGGCGCCAGAAACCCCTTGCTTCCAAAAGCAAGGGCTACCTGGAAATGCAGAACGATATCACTCTACTGAAGTCGTGATGTCCGCCGCCGGCGTATCCGCGCTCCAGAGTTGCGGTGTTTGGAGAACTTCGGCCGTCTCGTCCGGTTCGATAGCAAATCTCAGGACCTCGTCGATCATATCGACCAGGTGAATCGTCAGGTCCTCGCGAACCTCTTCCGGTATGTCGGCGAGGTCTTTTTCGTTTTCTTTCGAAAGGATAAGCGTCTTTAAACCGAAACGGTGGGCAGCCAGGAGCTTCTCTTTCACGCCACCGATCGGCAGCACTTTGCCGCGGAGCGTGATCTGACCGGTCATCGCGACATCGTGACGTGCACGCTTCTTGGTCAACGCAGAGACCATCGCGGTGGCGATCGTAATGCCCGCGCTCGGGCCGTCTTTTGGGATCGCGCCCTCCGGCACATGTATGTGCAGATCTTTCTTCCGAAAATCCTGAGGATCGATGCCGAGTTCCTCGGCCCGCGAGCGGACGCATGTCAGCGCAGCACGGGCAGACTCTTGCATAACTTCGCCGAGCTTACCGGTTAATGTCACTTCGCCTTTCCCGGAAACGAGTGTCGCCTCAACCTGGAGCACATCGCCGCCAACCTCGGTCCATGCCAAGCCGTTTACTAAACCGATCTCGCTCTTTCGTGCGATGTCCTGCTTACGGAAGCGGATCGTACCGAGCAGCTCTCTAACTTTTTCGGCGTCGATGACGACCCGAAAATCTTCCTTCTCGTCGGACACGACATACTTACGCGCAATCTTACGCAGGCACGAACCGATCTCGCGCTCGAGATTTCGAACGCCTGCTTCGCGGGTGTAGTGGCGTATGGTTTCAAGGATCCCGTCGTCGGTAAACTTAACCTTCTCGGGATCGATGCCATTCTGCTCGCATTGTTTTGCGATCAAGTGACGCTTTGCTATCTCCAGTTTCTCTCGCTCGGTGTAGCCCGAAAGGTTAAGTATCTCGAGCCGGTCCTGCAATGCCGGCGGAATCGTGTGCAGTACATTCGCCGTAGCGATGAAAAATACATGTGAGAGATCGTAATCGACGTCGAGATAGTGGTCGCGAAAAGTGTGGTTCTGTTCCGGGTCAAGTACCTCAAGCAGCGCCGAGGATGGGTCGCCGCGGAAGTCGCGGCCGAGTTTATCGACCTCGTCCAGAAGGATCACTGGATTGATAGTGCCGGCACGCTTCATCAGCTGAACGATCTGACCCGGCAGAGCACCAATGTAGGTTCGGCGATGGCCTCTGATCTCGGCTTCGTCGTGTACACCGCCGAGCGCGAGTCTGACGAACTTTCGTCCGGTCGCTCTCGCGATCGATTTCCCAAGCGACGTCTTACCAACGCCCGGGGCGCCGACGAAACAGAGGATCGTTCCCTTCGGATTTTCGACCAATTGCCGCACCGCCAAAAACTCAAGGATGCGTTCTTTGATCTTGTCTAATCCGTGATGATCCTCGTTAAGCGTCTCTTCGGCCACGCCGAGATCGTTCAATTCGTCGGATCGGTTTTTCCAGGGTACGTTGATCAGCCAGTCGAGGTATGTTCGCGAAACGGTGCTCTCGGCCGACATCGGCGGCATCGCCTCGAGACGCGAGAATTCCTGCAGCGCCTTGTCCTTCGCCTCCTCGGTCATTCCGGCTTCCTCGATCTTCTTCTTCAGGTCCTCGAGCTCGGCCTTTTCATCCTTACGTCCCAGTTCCTTGTGGATCGCCTTGATCTGCTCATTCAGATAGTACTCGCGCTGATGCTTGTCCATCTGCTTCTTAGTGCGCGAGTGGACCGAGCGATCGAGCTGGCGTTTTTCTATCTCGGTTTGGAGAACGTCAACGAGTTTCTGCAGACGCTCTGAGACCGATATCGTTTCAAGCAAGTCCTGCTTCTCTTCGACCGAGATCCTTAAGTGTGACGACATCGCGTCGGCGATCTGGGCGGCTGAGATACCGCGTAGTGAAGCGTGAAGAGCGTCAGTATATGCGTCGGGTGAGACCCGCAGAAACTGTTCGACCAACGTGTGAATTTTTTGCAGCAGACCGTCGGTACGATAGCCCGACTCATCACTCGAGATTATCTTCCGCACATGGGCGTAAAACATTCCGTCCGGATCCTGGTCGACCCGCACCGATTCGCCGCGTTCCCTGCCCTCGACGACGACCTTGATCTGGCCGTTGTCCTGTCGCTGCGCCTGCAAGATTCGGCCGAGCGTCCCGATCGAATAGATCTGCTCCGATGTCGGCTCGTCGATCGTCGCGTCGTGTTGCGTCGCGAGAAAGATATCGCGGTCGCCGGTCATCGCCTCTTCCAGCGCGCGTACCGAACTCGGCCGGCCTATCTTAAAGGCGACTTTTGTGTACGGAAAAATAACTACGTCGCGGATCGGTACCATCGGATAACGTCTGATGTCCGACGGCATTTGGTCTGTAAATTCTTGCATAAGAGGAGGACGTGAATTCTAAGAGTTTGCTTTGGGTAATGGGCTAAATATATTTACGCAGAATTAACACCGAAAAGCAACAAAAACGGTTCGCCTTAATAAAGTACGATTTCCCTGTTGTTTCTATTTTTTGATCCCCGCGGCGTAACCTGCCGTTCGGATTTGAATTTGTCGTACGCTTGGGATACATTTCGGGTCGATTCAGCTCGACCCCAGGTTAACCAAATGATCCTTGTTGTAGGAGCTACCGGACAGCTAGGAACGGCGATCGTTCGAAAGCTGACAGATCGTGCGCGGCCGGTACGCGCCCTAGCCCGGCGAACGTCGAATTACGAACAGCTTGCTCGTGATGGCGTCGATCTCGTATTCGGCGATCTTCGTGATGAATCGAGTCTGGATACCGCCTGTCGGGACATTGAAACGGTGATCGCAACGGCGAACGCAGCCGTCCCAACACAAAAGCTTGATTCTTTCCGGTCGGTCGATGGGCGCGGCTACGAGAATTTGATCGGTGCGGCAAAGCGCGCCGGCGTTCGGCAATTCATCTACACGTCCGCGCTTTCGTACCCGGCGTTCGACAAGCTTCCGCTCGGCAAACAGAAACGCATAACCGAGAACAGGCTGCGCGAAAGCGGACTCGAATATACGATCTTCCGCGCCGATGCATTTATGGACGTAAGCTTCGCGATGATGGGAAGCGACCTTCCAGTTCGAGGCGCCGCCGGTGCGACCGTCGAGCGGCCGTTCTGGTTCACGTCGCGTTTTTTTAGTGGCGTTCGAGACGGCATGACGAAGAACGGCACCGCCGGTATCGTCGGCGACGGAAGTACGAAGCATAGCTATGTTTGTATCGACGACCTGGCGGAATTTCATGTCAAAGCCGTCAGCAACCCGGATGCTCGAAACAAGACGTTCGACATTGGCGGGCCCGAGGCCCTGTCCCAAAACGAAGTGGTCGCGATATTCGAGAAGGTTCTCGGGCGTTCGCTAAAACCGAAATACACGCCGGCCGCCGTTTTCAAGTTCGGATACGGTCTGTTGAGGTTCGTCTCGCCCGCCGCCGCGAACATCATGGGCTTGAATTATTGCTCGGCGACCAGATCCTCGGTGGTCGACATGACGGAAACGGCAAAGCTCTTCGACGTCAGGTTGACCTCGGCCGAAGAATTCCTGCGGCAGAAAGCCGGCTAGTCGGCCCGGGTATCCGTCCGACACCGATGAACAAAAAAGGCCCGCACATCGGCGGGCCTTTCTTTTCCTCGAGCTCAACCAAAAAACTCACGGAAGGTAAGCAGCCGGAGTCGGGCGATCTGCCGTTGTGCCAAAGACATGACTCGCCCACTGACCCGACGTCGAAAGGATCTGGTACCAAACACCGGTGGATGGACGAAAGACTGCGATATCCGACTTTCCGTCACCGTCATAATCTGCGGGAACCGGGACATCACCCGCAACTCCGAAATTCGTTCGAATAAACGGCAGCCCCGAGCTCCTCAATATGTACCAATCGCGAGTTGACTCTCGCCAGACCGCGAAGTCGGGCTTGTTGTCGCCGTCATAGTCACTGGCGACAGGCTTATCGCCGGTCGTTCCCCACTTCACGATGAGGTATCCGCCCGTGCTTCGCTGCACGTACCAATTTCCATCGGAGGGCCGGAAGTGGGCAAGGTCGGTTTTTCCGTCGTCGTCATAGTCGCCGCGTTGCGGTATGTCCCCAGCGGCGCCAAACGGCACGGCGTGATATCCACCGTCAGTACTTCGAAGAACGTACCAAACGTTACTCGACGGCCGGTACACGGCGATGTCATCGAGGTCGTCACCATCATAATCGCCCGTCTGAGGGATATCCTCAGCAATGCCGAACTGATTAACCCGGACGATGCTATTCGAGCTTTGCAGGATCCACCATTGTCCGTCGCGATAAATCGCGATGTCGGCCTTCAAGTCACCGTCGTAATCCGCAGGCACGATGCGATCAGTCGAATTTCCGAACGTTATCGCCGTGAACCCGCTGGTCGAGCGGTTGAGATACCAAGTGCCGTTTGACGGTCGAAAGACTGAGATGTCAGCCCGGTTGTCACCGTCATAGTCAAAGTCGGCACGGCCATCGGGCACAAAGGCGCCTCCGCGATACCGGACCATCCCGAAATAATACTGGTAAGGTGCGGTGAGAGTCTGGGTCGTGCCACCGACGACGATCTTTCCGTCTGGCCCAATTACAACCTTAAGACCATTATCACCGCCGCCCAAAAGCGACGCGGACGCAAACCCGTTCGCAGCGAAAGTAGCATCAAGCGTACCGGTCGCGTTATATCGAACAACCGAGAAGCTGTGGTACCCGTTACCGGAGACGCAGACTACGATCTTGCCGTCGGACTGCAGAGCGACCGAGTTGGCCTGACCGTCTGGAGTGCCGGTCGGATTAGCGAAGGTGGAATCTATGGAACCGTCGGGGTTAAATCGCCAGAGTGTGACCCTGTTGTTGAACCGCCCCCCGACGATCACCTTGCCATCCGGGAGTGCGACGGCCGAGTTGAAAGACTGTCCGATGCCTGCCGAATTCGGGGCCCCCTGCTGAAAACTCCACTCCCTCGCTGTGCCGGCCGGGTTGATCTTGAATGTTATCCGGTAATTCCCACCGGACGTCGGCCCGACGAGATATCCGACCGCTACAAGCTGGCCGTTAGGTAACACTGCGATATCGGTTAATGTGTCGTAATTGGGAGCGGGGTGGAATACATCCGCAAACTTGCCGTTCGTACCGAAAGTCGCATCCGGTGAACCATCGCCGTTGAGTTTTGCGAAAACGAAATTATTCCCAATAGTCGCATAGGCCTGGGCCCCGATCACGATCTTTCCATCGTCGGCTAGTTTGATGGTTGTGATGTGCTCACCGTAAGTGGAACTGAGGATCTCATTAAAATCGACGATCGCCTTTCCGTCACCATCGAACGAAGTATCCAGCGATCCGTTAGGATGCAAACGCGCGATAGCTATATCGGTAGCCGCAGGATTCATCGCGGTCCACAGCGTCGATGCTACAACGATCTTGCCGTCGGCCTGGATAACAACACGGGCGCGCTGGATCTGCACTCCGGTGAATGGAATCAATATCAAACCGTTCGTACCGAATCCTGAATCAGGGCTTCCGTCGGCGTTATACCTGGCCACCAGGATACTGGTGAGGGTCGCGCTGGAATCACCGGACATCACGATTTTCCCATCGGCTTGCACGGCAATACCATTTCCCCACGTTAGGTTGCTATCATCCGGGCTTGATATGACCTTGCCGAAGTTTCCAAAGGTCGGGTCGAGGTCCCCGGGCCCCGCGATCACGTTCAGTGAGACGACCAATAACAGCGGAAGAACAAGAAGCGAACGGAAAGTATTAGCAGGGTGCATCATACGATTTCTCGGTTGTCCGGATAGTAGTTTGCGGTACCGCGCGGATTATACACCAGCTTGGTCCTCTGCTAGAAGCATTTTTGGACCCTTCCGAGTGTTGTCGGGGCGCAAAAAACGCCGGCTTGGAATTGCAGGCCGGCGCGTCGCTGTGTAGAGAATCTGGCTATGCTGCTTCTTCGATACGCGACGGTCCGATAAGGTCGAAGACGGGGGCCTTGCGATCGACGTGATCTCGCGTGATGACCAGATCCTTGACCTTCTTGTCGCTCGGCAGAACGTACATCGATTCGAGCAGGATCTCTTCCATGATCATCATCAAACCTCGCGCGCCGACCTTGCGTTTGTGAGCCTGCTCGGCGATCGCGTTCAGTGCTTCCTCGGTGAACTTCAAACTTATATTGTCGAATTCGAACTTGCGCTGGTATTGCTTAACAAGCGCATTCTTCGGTTCGGTAAGTATCTGCAGAAGCGCGGCTTCGTCGAGCTCGTTCAGTGTACCGACAACGGGCAAACGCCCAACAAATTCCGGGATGAGGCCATAGTGGATAAGATCCTCGGGCTCAAGCTTGTTGACCGACTCCTGTTGCCGCTGCGATTTCGTTTTGATCTCTGCCTGGAAGCCGAGCGACTTGTTCCGCATCCGCTTCTCGACGACCTTCTCAAGCCCGATGAACGCACCGCCACAGATAAAGAGAATGTTTGTCGTGTCAAGCTGCGTAAATTCCTGTTGCGGATGTTTACGTCCGCCGCCCGTCGGGATGTTCGCAGTCGTACCTTCCAGGATCTTCAAGAGCGCCTGCTGTACGCCTTCACCTGAGACGTCACGAGTGATCGAAGGATTGTCGTCCTTGCGGCAGATCTTGTCGATCTCGTCGATGTAGATAATTCCCTGCTGTGCTTTTTCGACGTCGTTGCCGGCCGACTGCAAAAGCCGGAGAAGAATATTCTCGACGTCCTCGCCGACGTAACCCGCTTCGGTAAGGCTCGTCGCATCGACGATGCAGAACGGGACGCTGAGTACGCGTGCAAGAGTTTGTGCGAGAAGTGTCTTGCCGGTTCCTGTCGGCCCGATCAGAAGTATGTTGGATTTCTGCAGCTCGATGTCCGAGCGGCGCTTGGCTAATTCAAGTCGTTTGTAATGCTGGTAGACCGCCACCGAAAGACGCTTCTTCGACTCTTCCTGGCCGATGACGTATTCGTCAAGGAAATTTTTGATGTCACGCGGCTTCGGAAGCGTCGCCCGCGTCGCAGTACTTTCCGTTTGCTCGTCGTCATTGATGATCTCGTTACAAATATCGATGCACTCGTTGCAAACGTACACGCCGGGGCCGGCGATCAGTTTCTTAACATCATTCTGCGACTTGCCGCAAAACGAGCAACAAAGAAGTTCTTCTGGTCTGCGGAAATTTGCCATATTTTAAGTGATGAGTGATGAGTGATGAGTGACGAGCTCAGCGACGGGTTTTCTTCCTCGTCACTCGTCACTTGTCCCTCATCACTTTTCTCTATGTTCAATAACTTCGTCGATCAGTCCGTATTCTTTTGCCTGTCGCGGCGAAAGGATGCGGTCTCGCTCGACGTCCTTCTCGACCTGCTCAAACGTCTGTCCGCTGTGGTTTGCGATGATGCGTGACGTCATCTCGCGCATTCGCAGTATCTCTTCCGCCATGATCCGAACGTCGGTCGCCTGGCCTGAAGCACCGCCTGACGGCTGATGGATCAGGATCCGGGAGTGCGGCAGAGCGAAACGCTTGCCCGGTGTTCCGGCGGCCAGGAGAAGCGCCCCCATCGAGGCACACTGCCCGACACAGATCGTCGTAACGTCATTCTTGATGAACTGCATTGTGTCGTAGATAGCCATGCCGGAGGTGATCGAGCCTCCGGGAGAGTTGATGTACAAATTAATGTCGCGTTCTGGATCTTCGGCTTCGAGGAACAATAGCTGCGCCACCAGTAGATTAGCAATAACGTCATCTATCGGCGTGCCGATGAAGATGATGCTGTCCTTAAGAAGTCGTGAGTAAATGTCGAACGCCCGCTCGCCCCGCGAGGTTTGTTCGACGACCATTGGAACTAAAGCCATATACTTTTCTCTCTCGATAAGTGCGGTTTAATTATTACAGGAATTGAGCGAAGCTTGAGAATGGCCGATTGCAGATTTTACACGGATTCGCGTCAAATGCAAGCGGTTTTTCGCTCTATTCGTTTTCCCAGATCAAGACTCCGTGGCCTTTGCTGCTTTCTTTGCAGGAGCCTTTTTCTTCGCAGCCTTTTTCGGATTCTCTTCTTTCGGTTCACCGGCGGCTTCGACGGCCGCCTCGTCTAACCATTCTCCGTCGACGACTTTTGCCTTCGCGATCATCGCCTCGATGGATTTACGCGTCCGAAGATTATTCTCGATCGTCCGTTCGCCGCCCTGACGTTCCAGTGTCTCCCGAAGCTCCTCCGGCGTCGTACGATAATACTCGGCCATCTTTCCGACCTCTTCTGCGACTTCCTCTTTTGAAACCTCGACCTTTTCAATTTCAGCGATCTTTTCCAGAAGCATGGCACCACGCACATCGCGTTCGGCCTGCGTCTGCATCTGGTTAAACGCCATCTCGATAAAATTACTTTCGACCTTGTTCAGGTCGACGCCGCGTTGCTGCAGATCGCGGGCGAAATTATTAAGAAGATTTCGGGCCTGATTTTCTATGAGGGTTTTAGGAACCTCGAACGAGTTCTCTTCGATAAGCCTGGCGATCGCGTGGTTACGAATCTGTGCATCTGCGTCCGACTTGGCGTAAGTGTCAAGATCGGCCCGCAGCTTCTTGCGCAGATCGGCGACCGATTTGTAGCCTTCGTCCAGACTCTTCGCCCATTCGTCATTCAGCTCCGGAGTCTCTCTGCGCCCGACTGTTTTTATTTTCGATTTATAATGAACGGTCTTACCGGCGAGCGCGGGCGATGAAAATTCTGCCGGATATTCTACGGTGAATTCTTTTTCTTCGTCTTCACGAAGGCCGACGAGGTTTTCTGTAAAAGCCTTTTCTATGACTTCATCTCCGAGCACGACCTCGAGATTGTCCGCCTTGATAGTTTCCGCGGTCGGGTCATCATCAAATGTCCCTTCAAGGTCGGCAATTATCGTGTCGCCTAATTCGGATGCTCGGCCCTCGACCGGTATCAGAGCCGCCTCTTGACTAAGCCGGTTTGCGATCAGATCTTCGATCTCGCCGTCCTCGACGGGCTTTACGCGCCTGGTCAGTTCCAAACCCTCGTACTTCGGTGCAGGGATCTCCGGCATCACCTCGACGTGAACGTGGAGAGCGATCGGCTGCGAACCGTTCACCTTTACGTTCTCCGCGTCTTCGATGTGCAACTGCGGCTCGGTCAGCGGATGAAGCTTGTGTTCCTCTATCGCTTCGGAGACTTTAGGAGGCACGATCTGTTGGAGCACCTCGCTCTTGATCTCCTCCTTGTAACGCAGCCGTACGACATCGAGCGGAGCATTTCCTTTACGAAAACCAGGCACACTTGCACCACGAGCGTATTTCTCGCTCACCTTGCCATACGCCGCCTTGATGGACGCCGGGTCGATCTCGATGTGGAGCTCGCGTTGTGTTGGTGAAATCTCTTTTAACTCAGTCTTCATCTACGAGAAAAAGGATAACTAACGGACGAGTAAAAGTCGAACGGGGCAGCAGTTGTCGGTTGTCGGTGGTCAGTTGTCAGTTCGGCGACCGGTTATCACCTGTCGGTAGACAACGCGGCTCGGATTGTTTTAGATTCGTAAGGTAAGCCGAGGTGGCGAAATTGGCAGACGCACCAGACTTAGGATCTGGCGTCGAAAGACGTGCGAGTTCGAGTCTCGCCCTCGGCACCAAGAATAGTAGTGAGTGGTCGGCTGTCAGCAGGACAGGCGGCCACCTCTCTTTTCCGACCGCTGACCACCGACCACTGACCACCGACTACTTCTTAAGATACTTCCGGTCGTACTCTTCCCATGACAGGTTGAAATCACGCTCGTCTATGTAACCGGTAGCCGGACCGCTGCCGACGTACTTGTTTTCGACTTTCTTGAAGAGCTTAAAGCCGCCGTAACCAACCGCGGCCAGAACGCCGATCCAGAAGCCGTACCAGAGAAGCGACGTGATCAATCCAAACAACCAGAAGAAAAGCATCACGCCAAAAATTAAACCGAGTATCGCAAGTATGATCTTTATAAAATTCATCACCAAACCTCCAACTAACGGGCTATACGAAATCATTCCGGGGTTGTTCGTGCAAATTTTCCTGTCGTATAATTACGGGCGGAAACGCGACAGTTATGGAGCGTGCTCGTTATTCGTTCAGGGTTCCGAGTTCAGAGTTCAGGGCCACGAAGCTTGGTCGCCCAACTCTTAACGCAGAACACAGAACTGAACCGGACCGGCACGCTCGTTTACACTCGCGTTTCTGCCCGAGAGGAAATTATATTGAGCGATAGATCAATCGGACTCCAGGACGTTGCTGCTCAGCTCGGCGCCGAAATATTCGGCGACGCCGCGGCGACCGTAAGAAACGTGACGCACGACTCGCGACAGACTCGCGCCGGGACGATCTTTGTCGCGATCAAGGGCCACACCATGGACGGGCATCGCTTTGCCGATGACGTAATCCGTCGCGGAGCGGCCGGAATTGTTTCTGAATATGACCCGCCCGCCGGGTTTGACGGAGCGTGGCTGAAAGTAAAGGATGCACGTGAGGCACTCGCGCACGCGGCGGCCATCATCAACGGGAATCCCTCGCATGACCTGGATCTCGTCGGTGTGACGGGAACGAACGGCAAGACGACCACGACCTATTTGTGTTTTGCCCTGGCGGAAGCCGCCGGTGTAAAACCGGCTATGCTGACGACCGTCGAGTACCGCATAGGGGAGACGGCGGAACCTGCCGTTCGAACCACGCCCGAGGCATCGGATACGAATCGATTTCTTCGCGAGGCCGTCAACAACGGTTGCAAGATGGCGGTCATGGAAACCTCATCTCAGGCGATCGATCTTCATCGATGCGATTGGCTGCGATTTAAAGTTGCGGTGTTTACAAATCTCACACGCGACCATCTCGATTACCATCACACGATGGAAAATTATTTTGACGCGAAGAAGAAACTCTTCGACGGCCGGTTAGGAGAAGGGCCGGAGTCGTCCGTGATAAATATCGATGACGAATGGGGCGTGAAACTGGCAGGTGAGCTGCGTGATGCAGGGCAGCGCGTCGTGACGTTCTCGCTCGGGAACTCATCTACAGCCTCCGGCTTAGCTGCCGATCTCTCTGCGGAAGCTATAGAAGTCTCATTGATGAAGGGTACTTCGTTTCTGCTAAAAACATCCGGAGCTCAGCGGCGTGTGACTTCCCCGCTGGTTGGCAAGCCGCATGTTTACAACATGCTTGCCGCGACCGCGACTGCATTGGAGTTAGGTTACGAGCTTGGCGCGATACTTGACGGGCTTTCGAAATGCGTCGGAGCATCCGGACGGTTCGAACGCGTTCCACATGGTGGCGACTTTGCCGTAGTCGTCGATTATGCCCACACCGACGACGCCCTATTGAACACTTTGAAAACCGCAAGGGACCTTACGTCGGGACGAATTATCACGGTCTTCGGGTGTGGCGGCGATCGTGACAAGACCAAGCGCGTACCGATGGGCCGCGTCGCCGGAGAAAACAGCGACACGGTCTTTATCACCTCGGACAATCCGCGAACCGAAGATCCTTTAAAGATAATCGGCGAGATCGAGCTCGGGGTGAAAGAAACAGGGACTGAGTATTTTGTGATCTCGGATCGACGCGAGGCGATCCATCGGGCGGTGGCGTCGGCAAAACCGAATGATGTCGTGCTGATAGCGGGAAAAGGACACGAAACTTACCAGATCATCGGTAACGACAAATTTCATTTCGATGATCGTGAGGTAGCGGTCGAGGCGCTCAACAGGCTCGGCGAGCGTTAGGACGG
>JBKKAS010000426.1:0-20337 GCA_046714595.1 Pyrinomonadaceae bacterium
CCGTAGCACTTCGCGTGATTTCCCTGAATGATCGCGAATGGGGGTGCGTCCTTAACGACGACCGAGTAGCCGCCGACAAATGCCTCGTACCCGATTCGGCAAAATTGATGGACGCCTGAATAAGCTCCGACGTTGGCTCGATCGGCGATCTCGACGTGACCGGCTAGTGTCGCGGCGTTCGCCATTATTACTTCGCTCCCGATAAGACAATCATGGGCGACATGCGCCTGTGCCATGAAAAGGTTGTCGTCACCGATCTTAGTGAGACCGCCCCCACCGGACGTCCCCCGATGGATCGTCACGAATTCGCGGATCTGGTTTCGCTTACCGATCTCAGTAGCGGTCTCTTCGCCCGCATATTTCAGATCCTGCGGAGCCAGCCCGAGCGAGACAAAAGGAAAGACGTGTGTATCTTCGCCGACCGTCGTAATGCCATCGATCACGACATGCGAGTCAAGGCGAACACGATCGCCGAGAACTACGCGATCACCGATGACCGAGAATGGGCCGACGTGACAACCGTCGCCGATCTGCGCGCCCACGCCTACGATCGCGGTCTCGTGAATGAAAGATTTGAATGACACAGCGGAAGGCTCAGTGATCCTATCGGGCATCCGGTAAATAAACTTCCTAAACCGTACCGGGTTCTACTTTGGTTACCGGCGTGGTCACTTCCTGATCGGACGTCTCGACTGCCGGCCTTCTTAGGATCAGCCAGAAGAAGAGCATGGCTATGGGAAACGACAAGAAAATTCCCAGCATGGCACCGCCAGCTAGCGTGATGACAAAACCGAGAAAGGCGTATTTTCGATTTCCAGAAAGCAGTCCCGCCACGAGGGGGAACGTGCCGAATAGAAAACCAAGGATGACGTTCGCAATTAATAAACCCAAATACCCGATTCTGATTTCTTCCATCTATTTCTCCTTCGGCCGATCTGCGATCACGCTCATTATCTCGGCCTCGGCCGTAATTTTTCCGTCGACGGTCGCGACACCTCTCATCTTCTGAACACGGCTCCCGATGCGGAGGGCCGTTACCTCGAGCATAAGCGTGTCTCCCGGAACCACCGGACGGCGAAAGCGGGCTTTTTCGATCCCACTGAAGAACGGTATCTTTTCATCCCGGTTCTCAAATTCGCGAAGCGCCAAGATCGCACCGACCTGCGCAAGCGCTTCGATCTGCAGTACGCCGGGCATTACCGGTGCCTGCGGAAAATGGCCCGCAAAAAACGGTTCGTTAATGGTGACTTGCTTAACCCCGAGTATGCGAACGCGGGGCTCCAGCTCAATGATCTTATCAACGAGCAGGAACGGGTACCGGTGCGGCAGGATCTCTTGAATAGCTCGCGAATCGTAAATAGTCATCAACGCACCTATATATACCAAAAGTCAGCAGCCAGCAGAAGAAAAACTTCAACCGGCTGCTGACTGATCAAAAGATAGCGCTCGAAGTTACCGCGGTGCGGCTGTCGTAGCCGTCGTCGCCGGGCGAGCGTTGTAAAAAGTGATGAAATCCCTCGTCACATCGACCTTCGGAAGGTCAACGGCGAGGATCAGACCCGCGCCTTCGAGCTTTGCAGCGTCGAGGATCAGGGCATAGCCTTTCTGTTTCGCAAAATCATCCATGGCCTTTCCAATGTCCTGAAGGATCGGGCCCATGATCTGCTGCTGACGCTTCTCGAATTTGGTCTTGCCGTCTTCTTGCTTGCGCTTGATCTGAATCTCTAAACCCTGCGCCTCATCAGCCTTTGTCTGAAGAGATTGCTGATTGATGGGCACGGCGGGGTTCGCCTTTCGAGCATTTTCGATCTCGGTCGCCAGGCTCTGGTATCGGGTCAACAATCCCTGAATCTCAGTCTGAGCCGGTTTGAACTCGTTCTCTAGCGCATTCATCGCGTTAGCGTATTTGGTGATGCCGTCCTTTGTATCGAAGACGGCCGTGTTGATAACGACTATCTTGGCCGGCTGAGCAGTCGGTACCGCAGCTCCCTGCCCAAATGCGGATAGCGCGGATATTGCCGCAAAAACAAAGCTGACGGCAATAAAACTGAATCTTTTCATCTTATGTAATACTCCTTAAAAACTTGTGACCTGGTGGTTACTGTCCTGACTATTTCTTTGAAACTATTTTTCCTTAAACTGTTGCCTGCGGTGAAAATTATGAAAGAAAAGAAATAGTAAGTTAATAGCCCGGTTGTGTCAATTTCTTCGCTATTCCAATTAGAAGGTGCGACCCACCGTAAACCGGAGCCCGTTCCGCTTGCCCGGCAAGAAGATTCCCGGCAGATCCTCGGTGAACCCTAGCTTCGCGTTGGGGTTGTAGTAATAGATAAGGCGAAACGGCACGTTCACAACCGGCACCTGAACGCGAAGTTCAAGCCCGACGCTCGATTTGAAGTCGCCAATCTTGCTAAACGCAGCATCGTTCACGCGCAATAGTGAATTTTGCTGAACCTCACCGCGGATATACACGGGAAGTACTCCATCAGGCAACCTGACGAACGGACAAAGCCCGCCCATCGCGTTGCACATCGTTCGAAAATCTCCGGAGCTCAGCACGCGGTCACCCGGAGCAAAGTACATCAAGCCGGGGATGAAGGAACTCAGCCGTGTATCTATATTCGGATTATTGGTCAAAACCAGTTGAGAAAGTCTTCCCGCCCCGATAAAAATATCGTCGTTCAGAAACTCACTGTTGATCCGCTGCGTGCCGGTGTTGCGCAAATTGAAAACACTGCCGATGTCGGCAAAGACGGCAAGCGTCGCAGGTCCGAACAAAGGAATCCGATATTCAAAATTCCCGAGAAGCTGTGTGTCGCCTCCGATAAATCGAAAATTTCGGGAAAAGAGTGCCGGGTTCGGACCGTCCGGTCCCGTTAAAAGACCAAGTGACGCGATCTCGTCTCTCGTTCGTGGGGTCATTACGAGCGGCGCGGTCGAGGCACCCGAGATCGTCGACGACACAGAGACGTTTCGTGCGGTAATGTACGTGTCGAACGGAGCGATAGGGCCGATGGAACGCGAATTATAGCCGCGAATATCATTCTCGCTTCCGAGAAAATATCTTTCGTAAACCGGTACGCCGCCGACAAAGGCGATCGAATTCGCATTCCTGATTTTGTCACTGGTCGCAAAAGATCCGACAGTGCCAGCCTGGATACGAAACGCAAAGACCTCAGGATTCTTCGACTGGCGACGCCGCACCGGCATAAATCGCGAGTACGTAATATTCGGCTGATACGTACGAACATCGCCGCCGAGACCGGCGAGAGCGAACGATACGGCAAGCTGAGAGCCGCTGAGTGTATCGATGCCATTAGCCGAGGGTCGTCGGGTGTCGTAAACAAACGACGCGGTCACGCGACTTGTAATGATGTTGGGCTGCTCGTAAATGATCGGGATGCGCGCAGCGGGATCTGCCGATTCGTTGATCGGCGGATCGGTGATCGATGTTGCCGACAACTGATACGTTAGACCGACTCTCGAAAACTGAGTAAACGTTCGCTTCTTGAAGAACAGTTCCGAGAGCGGAGCGGTCGCGAAAATATTGCCGCCCAACGTGGTCTGCGTGAACAGATTGGCATCGCTCGTGATCACCTGACCGAGGGGGTTGAAAAGGTCGGTCAAGACATCCGTGTTCTGCGACAGGAAAGTTCCTTCGCCGAAAAACTTATATCGCGATGCAAAGAGCGATACACCGACCGCGATAGGCCGGTCGCGAAAGTACGGTTCCTGATAAGTGAACTGCAGACTTTGCTGGCGATTGCCGGCCCCAAGTGAAAACGACAAGACTTCGCCGCGACCAGCGAGATTGTTAGTTGAATACTCAAGCCCGAAGAACGATCCGCCGATACCTGAGATGCCGCCGTTAAACGATATCTGCTGCCGGCCCTTCTCTTTTATCTTGACGATCAGATCGACGTCGCCTTGTTCCTCGTCGGTACGGATTTCAACGTCCTGATCTTTGTCTACCGGATCGAAGTATTGCGTCTGATTAAGTCGAGCGACCGAGATATCCAGGTACCTCGAGTTGTAAATGTCACCTTCGTTGATCAGGAATTCGCGCCGCATGACGCGGTCCCGCGTAAAAGTATTTCCGGTGAATTCGAGCCGTCGCAGCGTAAACTGCTTTCCTTCATCGATCGTGATAGTGATATCCACTATCCCTTCAGCCGGGTTGGTCGGGTTGTCGCGGAATACAGGTTCCGGCTCAGCGTTATACTGGACGAAGCCCTGCTGACCATAAAGGTTCTTGAGATCGTCATACACGGCGTCCTGCAGACGTTTGCCGTCGGCTATCTCGCCCGTCTTAAGACCGACATAAGCGAGGATCTGCTGTTCCGAGAAGATAGAATTGCCTTCAACCTTGAGTACACCTACACGGAAAACGCGGCCTTCGTTTACAGGTACGGTAATGCGCAGAGTGTCGTCTTTCGACGAGATGAACGGAAGAGGAAGTGTGATCAACGGTAAGAAGTCAGTTCGTTTTAGACCAAGACCTTCGACGGCCGGATCACCGAGACGAGCTTGAAAATAGCCCTTCGAACGCATGTATCCCAGAACGTTCTTTTGAAGATCGTACTGAAGCTTGCGCAAGTCGAGGATGTCCTGTCCCTTAAATCTGGAGATCAATCCGGTTTCCCTAACAAGCTGCAGTGCTCCGCGAAGCTCCCCGTCGCTAAACTTTTCATTGCCCTCGAATTCTATATCGATAATGCGCGAACGGTTTCCTTGATCGATCTCGAACGTGATCGCGACCGACGTCGCCGAGACCTCTTCTTCTTTAATGTTCACCGTAGCGTTCGGAAAGCCTTTCGATGCGAGAAGCTCGCGCAAAATGCGCGTCGCGTTCCGCGCCTTTACGGGGTCATAGACTGCTTCTTTCGAAATACCGACACGCTTCTCGCGAAACTCTTTCAAAATGTCCGATTCCTGAAGCGCCTTCGCTCCGCTGAACTGAAGGTCGCGGACGATCGGCAGTTCCTTCACTTCAAATATCACGTTCACACCGCCGCGCGCTCCATCGGTCGTCAAAACACGTGTGGCCGTCTTATCGAAAAAGTTCAACGAAAGGAGTTCTTTAAGATCGCGCTCAAGCGCTGCCGGGTCGTAAACGTCACCGGCACGCGTTTTTATGTAGTAGAGAAGATCGTCGTCTCGAAGCCGGCGGTTACCTGAAATATCAACCGACTCGACGATCTGCTGCGCAACTGTGGCTCGTGAGGCTGCATTCGCATTGCTGTCCGTTCTGGCTGGAACACTCCTTGTAAAAACGGCGAAACTAAAAATAACAAGTCCGAATGCGGTGATTCTCTGCATATGAAAACAATTCTGTCCCTGACTAAAGCGATCAATGTGCTTCGGGGAAAGCCTGGCAGCCGCCTCGTCTTAAAATCGAAAACGATAGAATAAACAAATATTTGCGGCTTTTCAATGTCGGAATTTTATACTCTGGCTATGATTCGATGAATCAAAAAGTGGTTGCCTTTTTGCGCCTTCCGACAAACTTCCGAATTATACAAGGCAAGCGCAACAAAACAAAAAGGTGCGGGCACCTGTTCGTAGGGCCACACACCTCGGAATACAACCGTCTGGACAGTCGTCAGGCCTGCTGAAAAAACTCTTTTTCGAGCTGTTCTGCGGCTACCGGTCGGAAGGACAGCTTGTCGTCATTGCGGTATATCTCGATCTCGCTTTCTTCGGAAACCTGTCCCTGGATGAGCGCTTCGGAGAGTTCGTCCTCGACGTATTTCTGCAAGGCACGCTTGAGCGGTCGGGCACCGTAGCTGCGATCCGCACATGTTTTCGCGATCAACCACTCACGGGCGTCATCGGACATGCGTACGCTCAATTTGCGCTTTTCCAGCATTCGGTTCAGGTTCTTGAGCTGAAGATCGATTATCTGAGCAAGGTCGCCGTCGGTAAGCTCGTCAAAGATGATGATCTCATCGAGGCGGTTGATAAACTCCGGTGCGAAGGTCTGTTTGACCTGCGACATTACCTGCTCTTCCATCTTCTCGCGAGAAACGTCGGTGCCTGGCTGGAATCCCATATTGCCGCGCTTCTGGATAAGACGTGCGCCAATGTTCGACGTCATGATAAAGATCGCATGTTTGCAGTCGACTGTGTTGCCCTGCGCATCAGTCAAAATTCCGTCCTCGAAAACCTGGAGCAGAATATTAAAAAGATCCGGGTGGGCCTTTTCAACTTCGTCGAACAGCACGACCGAATACGGCGAGCGGCGAAGCTTCTCGGTAAGTTGTCCGCCCTCATCGTGGCCGATATATCCCGGAGGCGATCCGATAAACTTCGCGACGGCGTGCTTTTCCATGAACTCGCTCATGTCGAACCGAATAAGAGCGCGGTCCGAAGCAAAGAGGTAATCCGCGAGCGTCCGGGCAACTTCCGTCTTTCCGACACCGGTTGGGCCAAGGAACAGAAACGAACCGACGGGCTTGTTCGGATTTTTTAAACCCGCACGCGAACGGCGGATCGCACGAGCCAGGGCCGATATCGCCGGACGTTGAGAAACTATGCGTTCATGCAATTCGTTCTCGATATTCAGCAGCTTTTGCGCCTCTTCGAGCTTTATCGACGAGACCGGCACGCCGGTCCAGCGAGCGATCACTTCATCGACGTCATCCTTGGTAACCTCGACCCCAAAGAACGTATCCTCGATGGTTTGCAGCTCATACGTGATCAACTGATCCTCGTTTGCAGCAGCACGTTTCCAATTATCAACCGTCTCTTTCCACGACGGCTCGGCGATGCCTTCGTCTTGATGCCGGAGCTTGGCGCGGGCCCCCGCTTCGTCCAGCACATCGATCGCTTTGTCGGGCAGGAACCGGTCGGGTATGTATCGACTCGACTGGTACACGGCCGCCTCGAGCGCGTCCTTCGTGTACCTGATCTGATGAAACGCCTCGTACCGGTTAACGATCCCCTTAATTATTTTCAATGATTCTTCTTCGCTGGGCGGCACGACCTTAACAGCCTGAAATCTACGTTCGAGCGCCCGGTCTTTCTCGATCGATTTCCGAAACTCGGCCGGCGTCGTCGCGCCTATGCACTGGATCTCGCCACGCGAGAGTGCCGGTTTCAAAATGTTCGCCGCGTCCAGCGTGCCCTCGGCCGATCCTGCTCCGACAAGCGTGTGAAGCTCGTCGATGAATACGATGTTGTGGTTGCTCTCGGCGAGCTCGGCCATGATTTTCTTTAAACGCTCTTCGAACTGGCCGCGATATTTTGTACCGGCCACGATGGACGAAAGGTCGAGCGACAGGATCCGTTTGTTTTCGAGAAAGCTGGGAACATTCTTATCGACGATGAGCTGCGCGAGACCTTCGATGATCGCCGTTTTGCCGACGCCTGCCTCGCCGATCAGCACCGGATTATTTTTGGTCCGTCGACAAAGGATCTCGATGAGCCGCTCGATCTCGCTTTCGCGCCCAATCAGCGGATCGAGTTTTCCCTGAGCGGCGTCAGCCGTAAGGTCCCGAGTGAATTCCTCAAGATTCGGCGTTGCGGAAGTATCCTTGACCGGTGCGACAAAAGTTTGTGAACCGCTTTGCCGGGTAAGCTCGTCTCTCAGGTCCTGAACGCTCAGCCCATACTGCAACAGGATCTCGGCTGCGATAGAGCGTTCTTCGCGGATGATTCCCAAAAGTAAATGTTCGGGGCCGATGTGGCGATTTTTCAGGTGACGACTCTCTTCATTCGCGTAGAAAAGGATCTTCTTGGTTTCAGGTGCGAGGTGCAGCTCGGCGGACTGAGGTATGCGATCACGAAGAACGATCCGTTCTTCGACCTCGCGCCTTACCGCATCTACAGTCAACGTGTTGCGAAATGGAAGAAACCGAGCCGAGATGGTCTTGTCCTCGCGCATTAGCCCGAGCAGAATGTGCTCCGGCGAGATAACCGGCGAGCCGTACTGCAGCGCTTCGTAGCGTGCAAAGAAAATAACTCGGCGCGAGCGTTCGGTGTAGCGTTCGAACATAAAATCAGTGCTTAACCTTTCGCTACATTATAGCGAAAGTTCCGTCTTAAGTATCCAAGTAAACTGCTTTGGAATTTCGAGCTTGGCTATCTATAGTTTCAAACGAGCGGGAAATCCAAAAACCAGGCCCGTAACTTTACGGGATTCAGCGTCTTGAGTCCGGCCGGAAGCCGCGACGCCCTCAGTTTGGTATCGTGAAACGCGAATCGATCCCGATACCCTCGTCGTCGGTTTGCGGGATCTCGCGGACGAGTGGTTCGTCCCGATTCGTTATGCTCCGGAGGACCTTCCCAGCCGGTGCAAGCTCTACTTTTGAGGAGAGAACGCGTGAAATACGTTTGGGCAGTAGCTTCGGGGCAATGCTGGCGATCGAATCGGCGAGTGCGACAATGTCGCCGCCGCCCGACCAATGCTCGCGGACGACCCCTTCATTCGTCCGGTTTACCAATCGAAGGAGTGTGAGCGCGATGACGTATATGTCATCGACTTGGCCGATGAAGGGAAAGATATCGGGGATCAGATCTATGGGTGAAATAAAGTAAACGATCGCTCCGACAAACAACGCCTTCTCCGCCGTCGGAACACGTGCGTCCTTTAACAGACGTCCGAGCAACCTCACCATGTTCGGCAGAAACATCAGGAAGTTTCCCATCCGGCCCCGCAGCTCGCGTTTTTCGCTCCGTTGGATTTTTGTCATTGGCTCTTTCGCTCGGCTCATTTTCCGCTTCCTGGTTTGTATCCTCAGTCTAGGAACAACACCTGCTTTGTGCAAGTACCGTGTCGCTCCGTTGTATGGTAAATTCATCGTCAGTCGTCAGTGTCCGGTTGTCAGTGGCCAGAGCGTCAGCTCCTGATCCATTGACAACTGAATACCGGCCACTGATCACTGACCACTGAGAATGATCCTCGAACAAATCCGAAATCGCGCCGCTTCCGATATTCAGCACATTATCCTGCCCGAAGGTGAGGACGCTCGTACGCTGAACGCGGCGGAGATCTGCACACGCGACGGTGTCGCGAAAATTTCGATCGTCGGTTCGGAAGAAAAGATCCGCCTCCTCGCTACCGAGTCGGGCGTGAATCTGAACGGCGTCGAGATAATCGATCACCTAAAGGCTGCTGACTTCGGCCGAATGGCGACGCTGTACTACGACCTGCGCCGGGCGAAAGGCCAAACGCTTGAAGAGGCGGAGCAAACGGTAAAGGACCCTCTCTACTTCGGCAATCTTCTCGTGCGTGAGGGTAAGGCCGACGGCTCCGTCGCCGGGGCGACGAACACGACGGCACACACCGTCGCCGCTGCGATCCGCTGCGTCGGCGTCCGGCAGGGATTCAAGATCGTCTCGAGTTTCTTCCTGATGGTGGTACCGGACAAAAAGTTCGGCGCAAAAGGCGCGATGATCTACGCCGACTGCGGCGTCGTTGTCGACCCGGATCTCGGCGAGCTTGCGGAGATCGCGATCGCGGCGGCGGATTCTTGCCGCGCACTCCTCGAAGTGGAGCCGCGCGTGGCGATGCTTTCTTTCTCAACCAAGGGAAGCGCGAAACACACGATGGTAGACAAGGTGATCGAGGCTACAAAGACTGTTCGTGCCCGCGTTCCCGACCTCGCGGTTGACGGTGAGTTGCAAGTGGACGCGGCGTTGATCCAATCGGTCGCCGATTTGAAAGCTCCGGGCTCCAGCGTCGCCGGCCGCGCAAACGTCCTCATCTTTCCCGACCTCAACTCCGGCAACATCGCTTATAAACTTACCGAACGTCTCACTGGCGGAACGGCGATCGGCCCCATCCTGCAAGGTCTGGATCGTCCATGCAACGATCTCTCGCGCGGATGCAAGGCGGAAGACATCGTCGATGCGGTCGCGATCACCGCAGTTCAATCGCAGGCTCGAAAGTCGAGCTAAGCGTCCTCGGTGTCCTCGGTAGTTTCCGATGGCTCTTCAGCCGGGTATGCAAAATTAACCAGCACTCCAGCGCCTCGGACGAGCAAAAGGCCCATTGCAATGCTCACCCAGCCGTATATCAGGTAGTACCGGAAGGTCATGTCGGGACTTCTAAAATAGTCGGTGTAAAAAAGTGCTGCGTTAGTCAAATCCCACAGACCCCATAGCAATGCGAAAATTCCCGCTATGCGCACAGCAACGTCAAACAATTCTCTTTGCGTCATTTCGTTATCGCTCCTCTCAATTCACATCTGCAATGATCCTTAACTGCCGCCCTCGAATCTGCATCGGAAGCGCTTCAGGAGGTGGCAGAGATATTTCCTGACTCGATCTCTTTGGGCTCTGGCCATCGATGTGCGGAGCCGCAGGACGCCATCAATATAACTCTTCTTCTCCCGGTGGCCTCGTCTTCCAGCGTTTGTGGATCCATAACCATTGTTCCGGATATGCGCGGATAAACTTTTCCATCTCGGCGGTGAATGCCGCGGTCGTTTCCTGCACGTCGCGGTGGCGATCGCCGGTGCTCGAAGCCTCGACAAGGTTACCGTAGAACACGTTGTACTTTTTCGTTTCTTTGTTCCAGACGCAGCACATCGGGACGATCATGGCATTCGTCCGCATCGCCATCATCGCGACACCGCTGGTCGTGCAGGCAAGCGTCCCGAAAAACGGAACGAAGACGCCGTCGCGATGTAGAACATTGACGTCGGGCAACACACCGAGGACTCCGCCGCCGCGCAGGATCGCGATCGCTTTCGTCACTGAGTTGTTCTTATCAATTGCCCGATTGCCAAATCGCGAGCGTAAGCGGACGGTAAGATCCTCAATAAGTGGATTGTCGAGCGGGCGGGCGAGATAGGTCAGTGGTTCGCGGAATGCCGAATAGGCAAAAACCCCAACCTCCCAGTTGCCGAGGTGCGGCCCGATCAAGATGATACCGCGCCCGGTTGCGCGCTCCGCTTCAAACGCGATCCGATCGGCCGACATCTTGCTCTCTTCCGTATCGAACTGAAACTCGATCAGATCACTGAGGCGCTCGCGCGTCGCGCCCGGAAACCGGGTGAGTTCTCCGAGAACGCGGCCGAGACTTTCGAACGAGCCGCGGGCGATCGCCTCGCGCTCGAGTATGCTTTTTTCGGGAAACGCGATCTCGAGATTTCTAAGTGCGACGCGCCGAAGCCCGCCGGCGTATCGGTACCCGAGCCGGCCGATAAACACTCCCACACGCAGCGCCGCCTTTCTGGGCAGTGCGCCCATGACCGTAAACAGCACGCGCACGGGAATATATTCGAGCCAGATTTGGATGTTGCTTTTTTTGGCCATCTGTAAGAGTTACGCGTTTACGCGTGAAATCCCGCAAGCATCACGCCTGAAGGCGTTACTCTTACTTATCCCATCGCTTGAAAGCAACTACCGCATTCAGGCCGCCGAAGGCAAACGAATTGGAGATCGCCGCTTCAGGCTCTTCGGCGAGGGCAACGTTCTGAATGATGTTGATATTGCACTGGGGGTCCGGCTCGGTGAAGTTGATGTTCGGAGGAAGGAGGCCGTTATGAAGTCCGAGAACCGTCGCCGCACCCTCGATCGCACCGGCGGCGCCCAGCGTATGTCCGTGCATCGATTTGGTCGAGCTGACGTGGATCTTGTCGGTGTGATCGCCAAACACCATCCGGATCGCTTCCGATTCCATCGGATCGTTTGCCTGCGTAGCCGTCCCGTGAGCGTTTATGTAACCGACCTGTTCCGGTTTCAGGTTCGCATCGGCGACCGCTTCGCGCATCGCCTTCGCCGCGCCCTTTGCGAGCGGCATGGTCAGATGATGCGCGTCTGCTGACATTCCAAAACCGCAGATTTCGGCATAGATCCGTGCACCGCGCGCCTGTGCCATCTCGAGTTCTTCCATCACGAACATCGCCCCGCCCTCACCGAGAATCATCCCGGTGCGATCCTTCGAGAATGGCCGGCATGTGTCGGGCGACACGACTCGCATCGTTTCCCACGCGCGCAGATTCCCGTAACAGATCGGCGCTTCACTTCCGCCCGCGATCGCGACGTCGAGCGAACCTTGGCGCACCAGCCAGAACGCCTGGCCGAGCGCGTGATTCGCCGACGAGCACGCAGTCGATGTCGTAAACGTCGCACCCGTAAAACCGAACTCAATACACACATGGCTCGAAACCGCGTTCGCCATCGCACGCGGTATGGCCGTCGGTGGATATCGCTCCTGTTTGTCTATATAGAATTTTTTGTAGAGATCGCTTTCGGTTGTTTTGCCACCGAGACAGTTACCGGTAATGACCCCGGTGCGATCGCGTAACGTGTCAGTAAATTCGATCCCGGAATCGGCGATCGCTTCGCGCGCCGAGACGATACCGTAATGCGAGAACGGATCGAGCCACAGCAGCATCTTGTCCTCGAAATGTTGCTTCTCGTCGAACCCGCGCACTTCGGCCCCATTCTTATAACGAATGTCGGACATGTCCGCCTTTGTGATGGGCCCGATACCCGAGCGTCCGGCGCTCAGAGAATCCCAAAACTCTCCGGCGTTGTTGCCTAGGGCGGAGATAACCCCCACGCCGGTAATAACTACTCTTTTCACTTATTCCTATTTATGAGGCTGGATTCTCTTCCGGAGTGTCGGTCGCCGGCTCGGCGTCCTCTGCCTTTTTAGCTTTGACTTCTGCTTGCTGTTTTCTGAACTCTTCGATCGCCGTCGCGTTCACGTCGATACCTCTCTCTTTTGCATCGAGCAGGGCTTCAATACCCGCAACCGCCTGCCGGACACCTTTCATGTCCTGGACCCGATCGTCCGGGATAGTCATGTCGAATTCTTCTTCGAGCTCGAATACGAGGTTCAACCCATCGAGCGAGTCGAAGCCCAATTCCTCGAAAGTGGTGTCCATCGTGATCTCTTCCGGCGAGACCTTCTTAAAGTCTGCGAACACACGGATCACGCGCTCTTCGACCGATTTATCTGACATGGTTTTCTCCAGTAAAGATGTATGTGTACCGCAAAGGCAAATCTATATTACTTGGTTTTATTAGTCAAAATGGTGTCGGAGCTGGCCGAAAGAGTTACGCCTTTAGGCGTGACAACGTTACCCACATTTGGAACTCACGCGTAAACGCGTAACTCTTACATACTTTCGCTTCACGCGTGAAAGCGTAAACTCCTGCAGCCAACCATTACAAAACTGTTACATTTCATAGGCAGTAAAACTGTTAGGCTTTCCATTAGAGCGACATCTAAGTGGTGTCGAGTTTAGTGATCAGATAGGGGAATTTTTAATGCAAAACGTAGTCGAATTTACGAGGCCTAACGCCGACAAGATCAATTGGAACACGCTTGCGACGGTTATCATATTTCATATTTTCGCAATCGCGGCGTTGTTTACGTTTAGCTGGCAGAACTTCGCCGCCGCCTTTATTCTCTGGTGGGTCGCCGGAAGCTTTGGTGTCGGCATCGGATATCACCGCTTGCTTACGCATCGGGGATTCACTACCCCGAAATGGCTCGAATACGTGCTAAGCGTGTGTGGGGCGCTGGCTCTTCAATCGGGCCCGCTGACGTGGGTGACAACACATCGTCTTCATCACGCGTTTACCGAGACTGAGAAAGATCCGCACAGCCCGCGCGACGGAACCTATTGGGCTCACATGGGCTGGATCTTTCGCGGAACGGCGCAGAATCAATCGTGGGCGACAATGGTCCGCTACTGTCCCGATATCACAAAGGATCGCTTTCAGGTTGCGCTCAACAAATACTATTACGTACCGATCATAATCGTGGGCGCGGGCCTGGTCGCGATCGGTGGATGGTCGATGCTGCTCTGGGGAGTTGCCCTCAGGACGGTGCTGGGCTGGCATTTCACCTGGCTCGTCAATTCCGCGACACATCTCTGGGGAACGCGACGTTTCGAAACACGCGACGATTCGCGCAACAACGCCCTTATTGCTGCTGTTACATTCGGCGAAGGCTGGCACAACAACCATCACGCTCATCCGCGTTCGGCCAAGCACGGACTTGCATGGTACGAGTTCGACGTCAACTGGGTGCAGATCTCGCTGCTTGAGAAAATAGGCTTGTTCAAACAGGTCTATGCATACAACCACGAGACTGAAAAGGCCGAGCTGAAGGCGATACGAAAAGCAGCCTAAACGAACGGAAAACTCAAAACGGAAAGTGGAAAGTGACCTCCTCGGTTTCAATTTTCCACTTTCCGTTTTACATTTTCAGTTAATATGCGCCGCCGAAAGACAGCGATCTTCTTTCTAGTGCTCGGCATAAGCCTGAGCGTGCTGGCGGTCGCGCTCAACATCGGTTGGATCCTCTTGAACGCCCGGGAAGTCGTCCTGATGGTTCTCGGGATAGTTTTCTTTGCCCTGATAATCACCGGCATCATCTTGAACACGATCTTTCTCGTCCGTGAGATCAGGCGCAGTGAACAGCACGACGCGTTTCTCAACTCAGTAACGCATGAGCTGAAAACGCCCATCGCATCGATCAAACTCTATCTTGAAACACTGAAAACGCGTCCGGTAACGCCGGAAAAACGCGACGAGTTTTACGACATTATGCTTGCCGACAGCGACCGGCTTTTGCAGACCGTTGAGCAAGTCCTTCAAGCTGGAAGGGCGCGCGAAAAGATGCGCCAGTTGAATGTCGCCGAGGTCGATGTCGGCCTGATCTTAAGCGACGCCGTCGCAACCGTACGCAGCCGTTATCACTTGAATGAAGATGTGATCCGGATGAACGAACCGTCGGGCGACCTGAAAGTCCTGGGCGACGGCAACGACCTTCGCACGGTTTTCGTGAACTTGCTCGACAATGCAGTCAAATATTCGGGTGCCGACAGGAGAATATCCATCCGCGCCAAAAGAACCGCGTTGAAAAACAAAGCGAATATTTTCATCCGGGACAACGGCATCGGCATCCCGCCGGCCCAACTTAAACGCGTCTTTAAACGCTTTTACCGTGTGCCCGATCTATCCGCTAAAGACACTAAGGGCACCGGTTTGGGCCTTGCGATCGTGCGATCGATCATCGACAAGCACGGTGGCAGCATCCGAGCCGACAGCAAAGGCGAAGGTCGAGGAACCACATTCGTTGTTCAGTTGCCGCTTATCTAGATATGAAGATCCTGATTGTCGAAGACGAACAGCATCTCGCCGAAGGACTTCGGTTCAATCTCGAGGCCGAAGGTTATGAAGCCGAGGTTGCTGCCGATGGCGAGGAGGCGTTAGACGTTCTTGCCGCTTCCGACTTCGACGCAGTGGTACTCGACATTATGCTTCCGGGCATCGACGGTTTCGGTGTCGCCAGATCGATGCGCGGTCGGGGCGATTACACACCGATCCTGATGCTCACCGCACGCGGTCGTCCCGAAGACGTTCTCAAAGGATTCGAGGCCGGAACCGATGATTATTTACCAAAGCCTTTCGATCTCAATATTTTTCTCGCGCGGCTGAAAGGTCTTCTTCGCCGACAGGAATGGACGAAGAAGCAAACTTCATCCGATGAGAGTCCGGATACGATCGTCGTCAACGGCAAAACGATCGATTTCGAAAATCTTGAGCTTGTAAGCAGCGACGGCGTGATCCATCTAACGCTGATGGAGATGAAGCTGCTGCGGTTTCTGATCGAGAACGAAGGAAAGACCGTTTCGAGAAAGACGATCCTTGAAGACGTATGGAATCTTCAGGAAGATACTGACACTCGCGCGATCGACAATTTCATCGTCCGGCTCCGAAAGTATCTCGAAGACGAGCCGAACAACCCGAAGATCGTTCGCACCGTCCGCGGCGTGGGTTACCGCTTCACGCGAAACAACGAATAACCGGGGACCCGTCATGAAAGACGGACCTTCGGCTCGATCGATCAACGGACGTAGGCGTTCGGTATCGGGTAATCGGTGCTTAGTCCCCACTGGAAATAGATCGCACCGAGGTCCGAGCTTTTCAACACGTACCAGATACGGTCGCTGGGACGCCAGACCGCGTAATCGAACTTCCCATCGTTCTCATAGTCACCCAAGACGGGAATGTCCCCGGCAGCTCCCCAGCCGACGGCACTGGACCCACCGTCAGAACTGCGCAGCACCCACCAAACTGCTGTCGACGGCCGCCATACTGCGATGTCGGCTTTTCCATCGCCGTCGTAATCGCCGGCGACGGTCTTGTCTTCGCTCGCGCCGAACTGGACGATGAATGTCTGGCTGTCAGAACTTCGCAAGACGTACCAGACGCCGGTCGATGGTCTGAAGATCGCAAGATCGCTTTTCCCGTCGCCGTCGAAATCGCCCTGAACCGGCTTATCACCTGACAAGCCAAACGCGGTAGCCTGGACTGAATTGTCGAACGTCCGACGAACATACCAGGTGCCGGTGCTCGGCCGGAAGACGGCCAGATCCGCCTTGCCATCGCCGTCGTAATCCGCTGGAACGGGGATGTCCTCGGTGATACCAAATTGCAGGAAGTAGATCGGTCGCGTAACAAAAAGCAGTCCGGATTGCACCATCCAGAGACCGCTCTCCGGCCGGAACAGACCATAGTCGGTTCGACCGTCACCGTCATAATCCGCCGGAACAAGCGTGTCGCCCGGTCTCGAGAAGATCTTGACGGAGCTAAAACCACTCAGCGACGCGTTGAACCACGCTCTTGTCGAAGGACGCATGACGCTGAAGTCGGTCCGCCGGTCGCCGTCCCAGTCGAAAATGTTTCCGGTCGCAACGGCGCAGTTGTTTATCAGAACTGAGATATCGTTGGAGCCTGCGTTTACCGAAACCAGATCGACCTTGCCGTCACCATTAAAATCGGCGGATTCGACCGCGTTTGGATTCAGCCCGACGGAGACGTTACTGGCTCCGACTCTCACGGTATTCGATCCGCTGAGCGTGACCGCGGAAGATCTCATTCCGTTACCTACGTAATCGGCCGCCGCGACCGAGATAGGATTTGCGCCGCCGGCAGGTGAGCTGCTGCAGCTGAATATCCCACTCGAGCTTCCGCTGCACGTATGAATGCTGTCGGAGTTGTAGTTCGCAATAACCAGATCAGGAAACCCGTCGGGTGTGCCCATGTCCGCGATGTCGACCCAAACCGGGCCCGCACCGACAGCTATGTTCTGGCTCAGGAAGAACGTTCCGTTTCCAACTCCAAAGAACGTCGTCGCGCTGTTTGAACCAAAGCTGGTCACGACAAGGTCGCGATGCGAATCGGTAGAGTTCAGATTTGCGATCGCGACAAACGACGGCTGTGTCCGCGTCCTGACGGGCGTACCCGTCGTAAAACTGCCGGCGCCGTTTCCGAGTAGTATCGAGACCGATCCCGAGAAGAAGCCGCCAAAATTTGCTACGGCGAGATCCTGATTCCCGTCGTTGTTCAGATCACCCACCGCGACAGAGATCGGACTCGGGCCAACGAAGAAATTCGTCGGAGGTCCGAACGTCCCGTCACCGTTGCCGAGCAATATCGACACGTTGTTCGATCCGGAATTTACAACCGCCAGGTCGAAATTGTTATCCGCATTAAATTTGGCAGCAGCCACCGAATATGGACTCGAACCGGCCGGGACCGACGTCTGCGGGAGGAATGAGCCGGTCCCCGTTCCGAGGAGGATCGATACGTCGTTGGACACCTGATTCGTCACCGCCAGGTCGTGCTTCGCGTCGTTGTTAAAGTCTGCCAGTGCGAGATTCGTCGGCGAAACGCCGGTCGCAAAACTCGTTGTCGAGAATGAGGGCGCGCCGCATGCAGGTGGCGTCGGTGGGACGATCGGGGTCGTCGTGATGTCGAGTGACCACCCGCCTGAGATAGAGCCTGAGTTATTTGCATTTGCGTCCACGACGAACAGTCTCCACTCGCCGTTGGGGCTAAAGCCGTAAAAGTTACTGAGCGAATTCGAACCGGTAAGAGCGTGGTGGGGTCGAAGAGGCGCGGGAGATGGAAAGATATCAGAGAAGCTCGCTGAATTGTCCGTCGGCCGGTACGTGCCGGTCACGATTGTATTTAGCACCCCACCCGTGTCATCGAAAGTCAGGTCCGCGTTCGTCGCGGCCGTCTGACCGCCCGCATCGGACAGGATGACGACGCCCTTACCGTTCGGACTGACAAGCAAGATGTCCACCTCCAACGGTCTCGTGTGCGAAAAACCCGTCAGAGTCACTTTCAAATTCGAAATGACGCCCGACGCCCCGGCGATGTTGATTGGTGTTCCGTACGGGGTCGCAGGAGTGATCTGATCATTAAGCGCAATGTGGTTGGAGTTCACGAAGGTGGCGGGAGCGGCGTCCGTCGTTATCGTGATCGACCATCCCGCATTAATGCTTCCAGCTTCGTTTGCAAGATCGTCAACCGCAAAAAGAGACCATGTGCCGTTTGGATTAGCACCGTTAAATATCGACCCAAACGTTGAGACCGGCGGTAAGCTATACGGTCCCGCCGGAGCCGGAGCCGGGAAAATATCTGTCACTGCGTCCCCGCTTGTCGGGCGATAATTTCCAGACGGGAGGTCCGGGCTGTTCACCGGCAGCGTGCCCGGTGCGTCATCAGAAAATGTAAATAGTTTGTCATCGAGCGTTACGAAGCCTCCCGCGTCCGCAAGGAAAACATACTTCGCGCCGGTGGGACTGACAAGCAGAAGGTCGACTTCGTTTAACCGGGTATGAGTTAATCCGTTCAGCGTGACCGCGACGCGCGTTATGTTTCCGGTCATCCCTGAGACATCAATGTTTGAAGGGTAGACGGTCGCGATGAACGGGGGAGTCGACGACGGAGCTGAGTTGATTGCAAGGCTGGTGGTATTTGAATATACCGTTTCCGGCGCCTTGGAAGAATTCTGAGCCGGGCTTTTCACGAGAAAGATATTTAAAAGCGCAGTGAGCTGGACGATTACGGCGATCTGAACCGTGAGTTTCTTGCCGGACATATGTTGTTTCCTCCAAGTCGAGACTGGAAAATGCGGGAAGTGTATCCAGATACTAACAAAACAAATCTGCGGGCTTCAAGAAATTTCCCGCACGCTTCGCCGCTGCAGAACCTTCAATTCACCGCGCCAACTCTCATGTAACTCAAAGCGCCAGAGCTCGATGTCTTTGGCGAGCATCGTCGCAAACAATTCAAAATCACGATGGAACCCGAGCGCCGGTGCGACCGCATAGACGAGCGCCGGGCGGTCGAGAATTTCCATGTCGCCGAATGCGCGGATACGGGCGAGTTCGCCGCGGCGGCGCTGAATCTCGATCTTGCGCCAATAATCGGCAGCCTGGAACACCATCTCGCGGTCGGGCGATGTCTTCAATTCGATGATGATCAGCCGGCCGTCACGTCGGATCGCGAGCAGGTCGATCTTATCGGCCGACGTGCGAAACTGATTGTAGATCGGTGAGAGGATCAGATTTGCGTCGAGTAGTTTTATGTTTCGCCGGAGTATCGATTCGAGCCACGCTTCGGGCGCCGCCCGGTAAAACTCGTGCCGGTTGTTCGGTGTATTTTCGGCGCGATATCTGGCGAGGTCGGCGACAAGCGCCGCAAGATCGTCCCACGTCTGTTCGGTCAGCGGTCGCCGATCGCGGTCGATACCGAACCACGCCCTCTCATGACCGGCGAGACTGCGAACTCTCGCGAACGGAAGTCCCAGGAATCGTATCGTCTCACCCTGCTTAGAAAAGATAATGTCCATCTTGTCCGGCGCAAGCTCCATGATCGCAGCAGCGGTTTCACTCGGATGTACGTCAGCGGGAAGCACGAGGCGCTTCGGCTTTTCGCGCCAAAGAGCCGATGGCGTCGCTCTTTTCAGTTCCTTGAGCGTGAGTCTTTCCGCATTGTTCGAGATCTCAAAGATCCGGAACCGCGCGGCCCAGTTCTGATTGAAGATCGCCTGCAGCTTTCGCAGATTCCTCGCCTGTTTTTTTTCGGCGGCGATCCAAACCTCGTCAATTGGTTTCTTTCGCAGCTTCAGTTTTTCCGACCAAAGCGCTGCGGTTGCCATAATGGCTTCGTGCATCATCGTCGCCGTAAGGTCCGTAAGAACGGCGATCTCCTTTCCGAAGACGCCGCGGACAAAGACCTGTGCAAGCCGGCCGTTTTCCGAGTTCAATGCAATTCGTAAAATTTTGTAGCTGGGAAACGCCTCGATAATTGCGGAGCCGATCAGATTAGCGCGTTCAAGCCGGGCCAGCTCGATATTTCGACTCAACTCGCGAGCAGGGGTTCGTGGAATAAGCCGAATTGTTTCGGCCTGTGCGCCGGCGCCCGCGGCCAATTCCAGCAAAAGATCGCTTTCGTCCGGTGTGATCGATCGAACTCGAGAAACGCCGAATCCTGCGTCGTCGAAGACGCCGAAAAAGACCCTGCCCGATCTGCAGGTGATGTCGACCTCGGTCTTTCGGAGGGGAAACG